>SLIL01000291.1 GCA_007135645.1 Bacteroidales bacterium | reverse complement strand
TTTTAACAATCCAGGCTTCCGGCAGTGCATTGGAAAATATGACGCTGCGTGGCTATATGAAAGCCATGCCGGGCATGCGGCTCGACAGGGATTTTTCTGACCCACATTACGACAATCTCCTGCACAACCGGTTGAATTATCGGTGGAACATCACCAGTGGGCTGAACTTTCACCTTGAAGGGCGCAACCGGCTTTTTTACAACACCCTGTTCAAGGATTATCCTTTTCTGGCCGATATGATGGGAGAAGATGATGGATTTTTTAACCTCTCCTGGGTATGGCTGACTGATGATGCCTGGATCGGCCTCAGCGAGATCGACCGCCTCTACCTTGATTATCGCCACAACAGCTGGCAGTTCAGGGCAGGGCGGCAACGCATCAACTGGGGTATCAACCTGGTATCCAACCCCAACGATCTGTTCAACACCTATTCCTTTTTTGATGTTGACTACCCTGAGCGACCGGGTGCTGATGCCGTGAGGGTGCAATACAACCTGGGATTTGCATCACGGCTGGAAGCAGCATGGAGCCCCGCCGAAGACAGCCGTGAAAGTGTAGGTGCATTGCTGTGGTCCTTTAATCGTGAGGGATATGATTTTCAGGCGATTGCAGGATACTACCGTCACCGGTCGGCCCTTGGGCTTGGCTGGGCAGGAAGTATTGGTGGAGCAGGATTTAAAGGGGAAGGGACATGGTTTTATCACCTGGAAGAGCAACCCGGCACTGACAGGGGTAACCTGGTTATGGCCGTTGGGTTTGACTATGTGTTTCCCAGCAGTACATTCGGAGTAATTGAATTTTTATACAACGGTGGATACAAACCCATATCTGCAGCAGCACTTCTGCTGGATCAGCCCCTGAGGGCTGACAACATTATGTTCTCTGAGTATGCAGTCACTTTGAGCCTGCAGCATCCTTTCACCCCTATTTTTAACGGAGGCCTTGCACTAATGGCCCTGCCCGACCAGGAATCGTATTTTGTATCACCTTCTGCAACCTGGTCGTTGGTTACCAATCTCGATCTTGACTTTGTTTCCCAGGTATTTATCGGGGGCAAGGAAACCATATTCAGCCAGGCAGGATCAGCCTGGTACTTATCGCTGAAGTATTCGTTCTGACCAAAGAACAACAAACCAGAAACCAGATTGCTATGAAGACCACCAAAAACCAAACACCAGATCACACCCAAAAAATACTCCTTGTTTTTGTTGCCCTGCTTCTGCTATTTAATTTGCAGGGCCAGGAAGCAAACGAAGAGCCTCCCCGGAAAACAGTAGGGGTAGTACTCAGTGGCGGTGGCTCAAAAGGGCTGGCGCACGTTGGGGTGTTAAAAGCCCTTGAAGAAAACAACATTGCAATAGACTACATTGCCGGCACATCCATTGGGGCAATGGTGGGTGGGCTTTATGCTGCCGGTTACTCACCCGATGAGATCCTGGAACTGATGAGCTCACGGGAGTTTATCAATGCCTCTAGGGGCCTGCTAAGCAAGGAGCATGATTTTTACTTTTTTCATCATGACCCCACCCCTTCATGGTTGCGGTTCAATTTTTCGCTGGATCATGTATGGGATTTACAGGGCGTGATCATGGAGAACCTTCCTTCCAACCTGGTATCTCCGGGCATGATGGATTTTATGTTCATGGAATACCTTGGCCCTGCTTCAGTAGCAGCAGAAGGCAATTTCGACAATCTGTTTATTCCCTTTCGTTGCATTGCTTCTGACATCACCAATAAGGAGGCAGTGGTAATGAAAAGAGGACACCTTTCCGAAGCAGTGAGGGCTTCCATGACATTTCCTTTTTATTTCAAGCCCATTGTGATTGATGGCAAAGTACTTTTTGACGGGGGGATGTTCAATAATTTTCCGGCAGATGTGGTAAAGCGTGATTTCAACCCCGACATCATTATAGGAAGTGTGGTAGCCTCTAACCCAGAACCACCGTGTGTAAATGATATCGTATCTCAACTGGAAAATATGCTCATGGTATTTTCTGATTATTCCTTGCCGGAGGGTGCAAACGGGATCATTCTCTTTCCTGATGTCCCGGATCTTGGGGTTACCGACTTCAGCCAGAATGAAATGGTATTCCAGACAGGCTATCAGGCCGTAATCAACAACCTGGACTCCATTCACTCACTTAATCCCCATACCCGTTTCATTCAGGAAGTGATGTACCATCGCCGCGAATTCAGAAAAAGTTACCCTGAAAGCAGAATTGGAAATATAATTCTGGATGAACCTGCAGATGCAGCAGGCCGGTTCGCAAAATCCTTTCTGCTCCCTGACAACAGGGCCATTTCCCTGGAAGAGTTTCGTGAAAACTACTACCGGTTGTTGTCTCTGGATAAATTTCGTCATATTTACCCACGAATGTATTTCAATAATGAAATGCGCTACTACGAGGTGGAGCTCCAATTGCAACAGAGACACCCCATGAACAGGTCTTTTGGGGGCAATTTATCATCACAATCCATCAACCAGTTGTTCCTGGAATTTACCTGGGAAAAACTGGCCGAGTATCCCTTTAAGTTATTCGCAAACACTTTTGTGGGCAATTCATACAACAGCGCCAAACTTGGAGTGCGTGTTGACTTTTTAAAAAGAAACCCTTTCTACTTTCTGGCCGAAACCAGCATTAGCCGCTGGAATTACGCCACAGAAACCATATTTCTTTTTGAGGAGCAAAAGCCTTCATTTATATACCAAAACGAGTTTTACAACAACTTCCGATTGGTTTTCCCCTGGGGTTACAAAGGAAAGTTTGAAACAGGAGGCCTGTATAGCAGAAAACGAAATGAGTTTTACAATACCGCTATTTTTTCCCGTTCTGACACCACTGACCAAAGCAGCGTAAGGCCGGCAGGAATTTTTGTTTTATCAGAAAAAAACACGCTGGACCACTACCAGTATCCCACATCAGGCAGTTATTTAAATATTTCGGCCAGGTACTTGTGGGCAACCGAAATTTACAAACCCGGAAGCACTGCCATTACCCGATCTCCCGCTGAAAATCAGCTACATTGGTGGGAACTGAACCTGCAATGGGAAAACTTTTTTACCACCGGAAACCGTTTCAGGCCCTCGGTTCTGAGCGAGATATTTCTTTCCAACCGTCCGGTTTTGTCTAATTATTCTGCAAGCCGTATCCTGTCAAAACAATACAGCCCTTTTGCATTTGCCCAGACACGCTATCTCGATACTTTCAGGGCAAATAACTTTGTAGCAGGTGGACTTAAAGCAACATTCATGCTAAGCCGCTCCTGGATGTTACAGGCAGAAGCACACGCGTTTCAGCCATTGAGAGAAACAAGACAGGGGGTCAGTTACACGGCTTATTATAGCAGGCCGATTATTAAACCTGAGTTTATGTATCATACCGCGCTTGTTTACCATACGCCCATGGGGCCATTAAGTGCCGGGGCTTATTTTTTCCCAGGTGAAGAAGAGTCCTTTGCATTTATCATCAATTTCGGGTATATCCTCTTTAATCGGCGGACTTTTTAACCAATGCTTCAAACATCAGCCTGGCATATATTCCGATGGTTGTTCTCCTGATCGAATAAGTTTTAACTCCAAGGTATTAATGGATACTGAAAAAACAGCCTTCCCATAAACTGGCATTGCTGCAAAACTGTTTTTAAATACTATTCTCCTTCGCGCCGTCAACACCTTCTTTCAATATAAACTGCATTGGTGGCCGGCGCTCTGGATTTATACCAAACATTTAGCTACTAAGGTTAACATAAGAAAAATAAGGTTTGCCTTATTCAAAGGTTTAACAATACAATTTTGTTTTTGACACCCACTCCGATCAGCAAGCCCTAAATTGCACTGTACGCTTACGAACAAAAGTGCACCCTGCTGAACATTTTAAAAGTAAGCTCTTCCTTCAAAACCTTCGCAACATACTGTTTTTGTTTGCTTTACATTGTTTGGCATTTATGTTGTTAATCAATTAACAGAAACTCCACAATTTAAAAACCTTATAAAATCACAGAAAAATGAAACGCAGATTATTTTACCTTTTGCCCGTACTTTTGTTGAGCACCATCCTTTTAGGTGCATGCGATGATGTAGATTATTTTCCATGTGTCAGGCCTTCTGGCTCTATGATAGAAGAGTCTGTAATTAGTGCCCCGTTTGATGCGGTTAATCTTGCCATGCATGCAAGTGTAAGCATCTATCATGGACCTGAGCACACCGTTACGGTTATTGCTCCATCCAATATTCTGGAGCATGTTGACATATACAGCCATGGCAATACGCTCAACATTTACAACTCCCGCTGCCTGCGCACCAAGCTCAATGATGTGAGGATCATCATAACCACGCCCGAGCTCAACTCTTTGAGAATGGCTGGTTCTGGCAGAATAACTGTTCCTTGTGAATTTATAGGAGATGAGCTGACCCTTGAGATTGCAGGCTCTGGAAACATTGCCATGCAAAATGTGAATTATGAGCACATCAGGTCATTTATTTCCGGATCGGGCAACATCGATCTTAAAGGCAAAACGGTGAGCCAGCAGGTTCAGGTAAGCGGATCGGGTAAATTAAATGCTTTCCCCCTTGCATCTGAAGAAGCCTTTGTACGGATCAGTGGCTCAGGAAGTGTGCGGGTTCATGTTACCAGGTTCCTGGATGCCCGTATCAGTGGAAGCGGAAACATCTACTATACAGGAAGTCCCGGGCTTAGCATCAACATTTCGGGATCTGGTAAAATAAACCATATGGATAATGACATGATAAAATAATTCATGCAAAGACTATCACAATTCAATTCAAAAGGCCTCTTTGGGGGCTTTTTTATTGTAAAAAAAATATCCTTCCTACTTTGGGTCATATTTTTTAACTTTGGCGTTTGTTTTTTATCCATTGAAAAACTTTCATTCAACAATTACAATAAATCGTTTCAGCTATGAAAAGAAACACCCTGTTGTTAAGTGCATTGATTTGGTTTTTGACCCTGGGATGCGGAAACAGCACCGCCAGAAACCAGTATGAACAAGCCGATGCGAAAGAGGCTGTGGAACAGGAACAGCGCAGGCAAGTGCAGATAAGCACCCCTTTCGGAGATATGATCCTCGAATTGTACAATGAGACCCCGCTCCACCGCGACAATTTCATTAAGCTGGTGGAAGAAGGATTTTATGACCAAACCCTTTTTCATCGTGTTATTGAAAACTTTATGATACAGGGTGGTGATCCCCACTCAAGAGATGCCGCACCGGGAGAAAGACTTGGAGTAGGTGGCCCGGGATACACTATCCCTGCTGAATTTATTCCCGGTAAATTTCATCACAAAGGTGCCGTTGCAGCTGCCAGACAAGGCGATCAGGCCAACCCCAGAAGAGAATCCTCCGGATCACAGTTTTATATAGTACAGGGAAGGGTGGTGCCGGCCCAGGAACTGGACATTATTGAAGAAAGAGCAGGAAAAGTGTTCACAAACGAGCAAAGAAGAGTGTACACCACTGAAGGCGGTACTCCCCACCTCGATGACACATACACGGTTTTTGGAAGAGTAATCAGTGGCATGGAGGTGATCGACAAAATTGCAGCGGTTCAAACCGATGGGGCCAATCGACCCCTTGAGGATGTGAGGGTTACCATGAAAGTGATCAGATAGGCAGATCGCAATCATGGGTCAGGCTTTCCCCAAATGTGCTTTGGTACTTAAGGCTCTGACTGTTGCCAATGGCCGTGAACCCCGGTAATATTTTTAATCAAACTTTTTAGGTTATATTCAGAAAAAAAGAATGGTAGATAAAATAAAACAGTTGCTTGAAGAGGTAGATGCGTTCCAGGCAGAAAAACTGGCGGAGGTAGAAGATTTCCGCATTAAAATGTTGTCGAAAAAAGGGTTGATCAGCACCCTTTTCAATGAATTTAAAACCCTGGGGCCGGAAGACAAGCGGGAAGTGGGACAGCAACTTAACGTGCTGAAGAACAAGGCACTTGACAAAGTCAACAATCTTAAGACCCAGATTGAAGAGCGCGTAAACCAGGCGAAAAGCTCCGACAAGTACCCTGATCTTACCCTCCCTGCCGACTTTACCGGCAGTGGCAGCCGCCATCCCATATCCATTGTCCGCAACCAGATCAACAGTATCTTTGAAAAGATCGGGTTTGTGATCTCCGAGGGGCCGGAAATAGAGGATGACTGGCACAACTTTTCTGCCCTTAACTTTGCTGATGAACATCCGGCCAGGGATATGCAGGACACGTTTTTCGTGGAGAAAAATCCGGATATTGCCCTTCGCACCCACACTTCATCGGTTCAGGTGCGGGTAATGAACAGCCAGAAGCCCCCCATACGTACCATCTCTCCCGGCAGAGTATTTCGCAATGAAGCTATTTCGGCCAGGGCACACTGTATCTTTCACCAGGTTGAGGGGCTCTATATCGACAAGGGGGTATCCTTTGCCGACCTTAAGCATGTGCTCGATCATTTTGCCCGCGAATTTTTTGGCGCCGATGCCCGTATTCGCCTGCGCCCCTCCTATTTCCCGTTTACAGAGCCCAGTGCCGAAGTAGACGTTTCATGCCCGTTCTGTAAAGGAAAAGGATGCAATATTTGCAAGGGTTCTGGTTGGGTAGAGATCATGGGATGCGGTATGGTGGACCCCAATGTACTGGAAAACTGCAACATTGACAGTAAAGTATATTCAGGATATGCATTTGGTATGGGTATAGAAAGAATCACCATGCTCAAATACCTGGTCAACGATTTACGTTTGTATTTTGAAAACGACCTCAGATTCCTCAGGCAGTTTGCCCCGGCCTACTGAAAAAACATGGCATAAGTATGTGATGTGAAATACATCACCAACTTTGCGTAATCCGTGAAAAAGAAGTTGTTGAATCATTCAACCTCCTTTTCACGGATTTTTTTTAACCCTTTTCCTGCTTTCGTTTTTACTTTAAAAAAACTTTACACCCACCTGTAACATTCCCTTCACCCTGTTCGTCATAGCATAGAAATCAGATTAAAAAAAACAAAAATTGACGAAAATGAAAACAAAAAACTACAACATATTCCTGATTGCCATCATGCTCATTACAGCATCACTGGCACAAGGATGCATATCAGACCTGAATACCATAAAAGGCAACAAAAATGTGGTGTCAGTAGAATTAACACCAGGGGCTTTTGATGCCATTCATATTTCGGGAGTATTCAGGGTTTTTCTTGAAGAAGGAAGCACCCCCTATGTGAGGATAGAAACTGACGAGAATATTCATGAGTATGTGTCAGCCAGCGTTCGCAGCAATACATTGCATCTTGAAACGGAAAGAGGTCAGAATTACAATCCTACAAGGCTGGATGTTTACATAAACATTAACCAGCTTTCAAGCCTCCATATTTCCGGAGCAGCATCCGTAAGTTCAGCTCACACCCTGACTTCTGAAAACCTGAAACTTATATTAAGCGGAGCCAGCAATATCGATTTGAAGCTGGATGCAGACAAGGTCAGCACAAGCATTTCAGGAGCAGGTAAAGTAAACCTGGCAGGCAATGCCCGGGAGCATCGGATCCAGATAAGCGGAGTGGGAAAGTTAGAATGCCTCAATCTTAATACTGCCGATACCAGGGTAAACATTTCCGGTGCAGGATCAGCAAATGTGCATGCAGAAGAATCACTCAATGCTTCTGTAAGTGGAGTGGGGAGAATACGGTATGCAGGTAATCCGGCTTCATTGCACACCAGCACCAGTGGCCCGGGAAGTATCAGACCCATTTAAAGTCCAATTGAAAACAATATAACAATCCTTTTTGCAACCATGATTACTAACTATTTAAACAAGAAAAAAATGAAAACATTAAAATCCACAACTACAACCATCCTTATCCTGGCACTTGTAATGCTTCCTGTGTTCTCTATGGCCCAGAAGGTAAGCCAGGTAATTGAAACCGAAGAGTTCTCAGCCATTAAAGTAAGTAGTATCTTTAAAGTTGAACTCATTCAGGGCGACAATCACTTTCTGGAACTGACCGGCGATGAAAGATTCCTGGAAGATGTAAATGCAAGGGTACAAAACGGAGTGCTCAGGCTTGATTATTCCGGCAGGGCGCGCAATGCAAGTATTGAAGCAACCATTATTACTCCTGTTATCAACAGCATTGATCTTAGTGGTGCCGTTTCTCTCAGCGCAGGCAACACCATTGAATCCCCATCGCTTAAAGTCAAAATGTCGGGCGCCACTTCTGCAACCATGGAGGTGCAGACTGCATCGCTTGAATCAAACATTTCCGGAGCTTCCAACCTTATAATAAGCGGCATGGCGGCAAAGCACAGGGCCGTTGCCAGTGGGGCATCACAGATAAGGGCACAAAACCTTGTAACAGGTTCCACCAAAGTAAACGTAAGTGGTGCATCGCATGCCCGCATCAACGCTACTGAATCCATTGATGCAAATGCCAGTGGTACTTCGCGTGTTGTATTTGCAAATGAACCTGAAAACGTAAAAGTAAGAACTTCGGGCATGGCTTGGGTAAACGGCACCCAGGCACACATGGTCAACACATCTGAATCAGGCGATACCACACGCATCAGGCTTGGCAGCCGCGACCTCTGGATCATTGAAGAGGAAGGCAAAGAGCGGGTTAAGGTAGAGCGCCGTCATCGTGGTTTCCGTAATAACTGGTCGGGGTTTGAAATGGGAATTAATGGATTTCTATCGCCAAACAATGACTTTAACCTTACCGGAGATGCAGAACTGCTTGAGCCCAGATATGGAAGATCATTCACATACAATCTCAACCTGATCCAGCAAAACCTTCCGATTATAAGGAACAACCTCGGAATTTATACCGGACTAGGATTTACCTGGAACAACTATCGGTTTGACAATCAAACTGGTATCGTTTATACCAGAGAAGGACTTGAAATTATTGAGTGGGAGGAAAAAGCAAGCAGAAGCTCTTTGAGACTTACCTATCTGACCGTACCACTGATGCTTGAATTTCAGACTGGAGGAAACAGAAGAGCAGAAAGATTTCATATTGCCGGGGGTATGACCCTGGGCACTCTGATCGGATCAAGGGCAAGGTACGTTTTCGATGTTGAAGGAGACAAAAGAAGAGTTACAGATAACCACAACTTTCATATTCCACCATTTCGGTTTGACCTTACTGGCCGTGTAGGTTGGGGAAATGTAAACCTGTTTGCCAACTATTCCCTCAATTCCCTCTTCAAAGAAGATAAAGGGCCGGAAATATACCCATTCAGCGTAGGCATAAGGCTTATAAATTTTTAAAGCCAGGAACCGATAAACTATACATCCATGAAAACAGAAAAAGGGGCAAGACAGCCCCTTTTTTTATTGATCCGGAAAAGTTTTCAATTTAGATTTGAGTCAACTCCGAAAACAAGTTTTCGGCAAATCTGTGACAATTATTCACTCTCTATTCGTTTGATTATCAAAATTTTTATCTGAGTTAATCTGTGGAAAACTGACTTTTCGGAGCGGACTCAGCTTTATATCTCTTCTTTTTCTTCTTTATGAGAAACAATACGGAAGGTATCCTGTGCAATTACGAGTTCTTCGTTGGTGGGCACCACCATAACCTTCACTTTGGAGTCGTGCTTGGAGATCATGTCAAGTCGTCCTCTAAGGCCTGTATTCTTTTCATAGTCAAAAGTAACTCCAAGGAATTCAAGACCTTTACAAATGGCTTCCCTGGTTTCGGGTCCGTTCTCTCCAACGCCACCAGTGAAAACGATCAGATCAACCCCGCCCATTGCAGCAGCATAAGCACCGATATATTTTTTGATACGGTAAATATACATTTCCAGGGAAAGATCAGCTCTTTTATGCCCTTCTTTCCATGCAGCGGTTTCCACATCCCTCATATCAGACGAAACACCAGAAATCCCTGCTATACCACTTTTCTTGTTGATGAGATTATTGGCATCATCCACGCTGAGATCTTTCTTCTTCATGATATAGAGCAATGCGCCCAGATCAAGGTCGCCGGTACGGGTACCCATGATCAATCCTTCTACCGGGGTAAGGCCCATGGAGGTATCAACTGACTTCCCGTTTTTAATGGCACAAATGGAAGCACCATTACCCAGATGGCAGGTGATAGCCCTTACATTGTCTCTACGCATAAAGAGTGCATCGCAGGCGGTTTGGAAAACATACTTATGGCTGGTGCCATGAAACCCGTAGCGACGGATCTTATCCTTTTCATAAAACTCGTACGGGAGTGCATACATATAGGCAAACTGGGGAATGGTCTGATGAAAGGCTGTATCAAAAACCGCTACCTGGGGTACCTGTGGAAGTAATTTTTCCATGGATATAATCCCATTGAGGTTGGCAGGGTTATGGAGAGGTGCTAATTCAACAACATCTTCAATATTTTTCTTTACTTCATCTGTTATTAAAGCACTGGCGCTAAAATTTTCTCCACCATGTGCTACCCGGTGCCCTACGGCAAAAATTTCTTTCACATCGCTGATCACACCATAATCAGGATCAAGCAAAACTTTAAGGATCAAATTGATCCCGGTTTCATGATCGGGCACATCCTGAATAAGAAAATAATTATCTTTCCCTTTTGCCTGGTGCTTGAGTTCGCTGTCTTTAAGACCTACCCTTTCGAGCAACCCTTTGGCCAGCAGTTCAGCATTGTTGGCCATATTCACCATCTGGTATTTAATGGAAGAGCTTCCGCAGTTAAGAACTAAGATTTTCATTTTAAAGGCTTTTTATTTTTTAAAGTGGTTATATAAGTTACTGATCTATTCTCCGGCTGCCTGATTTACCGTGATGGCAACAAGGCTTACAATGTCCTCAACAGAACACCCTCTTGAGAGGTCATTGATGGGTGCTGCCATACCCTGCAACACAGGTCCTACTGCTTCTGCCCCTGCCAGTCTTTGCACCAGTTTATAGGCAATATTTCCTACTTCAAGGGTTGGGAAAACCAACACATTGGCTTTGCCGGCAATTTCACTTCCGGGGGCTTTGCTCTTGCCAATGGCCTCAACGATGGCGGCATCAGCCTGCAGCTCGCCGTCAATTTTCAGGCCGGGCTCTATTTCCTTTGCCAGGCGGGTTGCTTCAATCACCTTATCGCACATGGGGTGTTTTGCACTTCCCTTGGTAGAAAAGCTCAGCATACCTACCCTGGGCTCAATGCCTGCAATAGCCTTGGTAGTGCGTGCCGTCATCACGGCTATCTGGGCCAGCTCTGCTGCTGTGGGATCAGGATGTACGGCACAATCGGCAAAAACAAAAATGCCATCATCGCCCCATTTCTTATCAGGCATGATCATGATGAATGCTCCGGAAACCACGCTGATTCCAGGAAGGGTTTTAACCACCTGGAAAGCCGGCCTCAAAACGTTTCCGGTTGCATTCTGTGCACCAGCAACCTCGCCGTCAGCATCTCCGTTTTTGATGAGCAATGTGGCCAGGTACAACGGATCTTCCACCAGTTTCAGGGCCTCTTCTTTCGTCAGACCCTTGCTCTTCCTGAGCTCAAAAAGCATATCTGCATAAAATTCTTTCTTTTCATGGTTTACCGGATCGATGATCGTGGCCTGAGAAATGGAAGTAAGCCCATGTTGACTGGCTAAAGCATTGATCTCTTCTTGATTGCCCAACAAAATTATTCTGGCAATTCCCTCTCTGATGATCTCGTCGGCGGCTTTCAATGTCCGTTCTTCTGTTCCTTCAGGAAGCACAATACATTTATTATGCTTTTTTGCATTGTTTTTTATGGTTGTGATCAGGTCCATTTGATATACTTTTTGGGTTTAAAAATATTGACTTTCAGAGGGCCACAAAATTAGGACTAATTTATGGTCATTCAAAGCGTGAAACACGGAATTTTTTAACACCGCAGGCATTTTATTATTAATAAATTGTTAAAAAAATAACAAGGGTTTTTCCGCCGTTTATGAAGGCTATATTTTCGCTTTCCTTTTTCTCCGTTTTTTAAATTGACTTACCTTTGCAAAAAAAATCAATGAAAACAAAAAGACCAATATACCTGCCTATGGTTTATATTTTTCTGCTTTTATTTGTTTTCGCCACACCCATTGCTTCTCTGGCAATTGCAACAGAGCAACTCCCTGCAGATATACAAACAGATAGTCTTAAAACCAAAGACACCCTTGTTTTAACAGAACATCCTTTTGCAGCTACGGATAAATTCGGCCCCCACGAATTGCCCGCCACCCATCCGTTTGTTATTGAAAACAGAACCAGAGACTATGCACGGGATTTTCCAGGATACTGGATCCTGTTCTCTGTTCTTTTACTGGGGCTTGCCAATTACCTGTTCCCTCTAAAATTCAGGGAAACCTTCCTGGCAGCCTGGGACAAAAGATATTTCTCATCACTGGAAAGAGAAGGAGGATTTTTAAATCACTGGGTTTCTTTTTTGCTGTTTCTCAATTACCTGTTCAACCTGTCGTTATTGCTTTATCAAAGTTTTGGACATTTAAACCTGCTCAACAGGCTTCCCGAACAAAACCCTGCAGCTTTACTGGTCTATGGGTTTGCCTTCTTTACAGGGTTTTATCTTTTAAAATACCTGATCATATTTTTCGCAGCATGGGTATTCAATACCGGAGGGCCGACAGAGGCTTACTTCAGAAATATTCTGGTGATAAATAAATTTACCGGCATTGTGCTTTTGCCTGTACTTGCCATCCATTATTACAACCCTGCAACCTGGATTCTTTATATTGGCTGGGCCATAACCGCATTGATGGCACTTTATAAACTATTTAAAGCTTCGGCAATTGGACTTGGGATGCACGGGTTTTCAGCGTATCATTTAATTTTATATCTTTGCACCGTCGAAATTGCACCTGTTCTTTTTTTTATTAAAGCTGGGATTAACTACCTGAAAATCTGAGTTTCAAAACAAAAAAAACAGTGTTTTCAGCCTGATCAACCAAAACAAAACAACATCGTTAACCATTAAAGGAGAACAATCTTGAGAATCAAAAACGTTTTAATTTCGCAACCTCAACCGGAAAATGAAAAATCACCCTATTCAGATCTGGCCAAGCAGTTTAATCTGAATATTACTTTCCGGAAACTTATTAAAATAGAGCGGATTGACAACAAGGAGTTCCGCAAACTCAGGATCAATATTCTTGATTATACCGCCGTGATCTTTACAAGCAAGCACGCTGTAGATCATTTTTTCAGCCTGTGCGAAGAGCTCAGGGTTACTGTGCCGGAAACCATGAAGTATTTTTGTGTTACCGAAGCTATTGCCCTGTATCTTCAAAAATATGTGCAGTATCGAAAAAGGAAGATCTTTTTTGGCAAAAGTAAGTTCCCTGAATTGCTGGAGTTGATCAAAAAACAAAAAAACGAAAAATTCTTTTTCCCTTGTGCTTCCAACCATCAGAAAGACATTCCGGTGTTGTTGAAATCAAATAAGATCAGCCATGTTGCAGCATGCATTTACGAAACGGTGCCTGATGAAATAGAAGATGTTGACATTGAAAATTATCAAATGATTGTATTGTTCAGCCCTTTCGGAATTGATTCTATCAGAAAAAACTTCCCCGAATATGAACAGGGAGAAACAATTTTTGCTGCTTTTGGAGGCTCTACACAAAAAGCTTGTGAGGAAGCCGGCTTTGAAGTGCAGATTAAAGCACCTTCCAGCGAAGCACCATCCATGACCATGGCCATAGAGCAATTTTTGCTGGCCAGGGGAAAAAACAAATAACTCGCGGTTATGGCAAACCATGCCAACAAAAAGAAATTGCACGGTTTTTCAAAAAGTGAAAGGCTGTGCAATTTTTCTTTAAAAAAACTGCTTTTTGAGAAAGGAAATACTCTTCATACCTATCCACTGAAATTATACTGGTTGCCGATTGACAAAAACCTGGAGCACATTTTTTTCCAAAAATCAACCACCTGCTATTCAGGAGCATTAAACAAGTCAAACACGCTGAGGCAGGAACAAAACCCTTCGTTCCCACATAAAATAATCCCTCCCAATGCACTCTTCCCATTCCCTGTCCAGTGCCTTATTGCTGCTTCGGGCAAGGTGCATAAGAAAGCTGTTTTGCGAAATCATCTTAAAAGACTGCTCAGGGAAGCATACCGAAAAAATAAAGCTCCGTTCTATTCGTTTGTGCAACATAGCGGCAAGTTGATGCTAATGGCAATTATTTACACCGGCAAAACACAACCCGGATACGCGGATATTGAAAAGAAAATCATTGTATCTTTACAGAGAATACAAGAAACCATTGCAAAACAACAGGATTACTGAATGCATCTTTTCAAAAGGTTATGGCAATTTATTAAATGGATCTTTCAATGGTTTTTTATCATTCTAATCCGGTTTTACCAGGGTGCCATTTCTCCCTATCTGATGCCTTCATGCAGATATTCGCCCAGTTGTTCCCAGTATGGTGTAGAAGCCATAAAAAAGCATGGACCGTTTTACGGCGGCTGGCTTACCCTGAAAAGAATAGCGTCATGCCATCCATGGGGTGGAAGCGGATACGACCCTGTACCTTAATTTTGAAACCATAATGTAGCAAATAGATCATGAACAAAAAAATCTCCAAAGCACTCAAAAAACCTGCAACATTTGCGATTGTTGCACTGATTGCCATCAGCTCTTTGCTTACCACAGCTTTTGTAAACAAAAACTTTGAGATAGCAAGAAACCTCGACATCTTCAACACCCTCTTCAGGGAACTGGTAATAAATTATGTAGATGAGGTAAATGCTGCTGAGCTGATAAAAACAGGCATTGATGAAATGCTGGCATCCCTCGACCCCTACACCAATTTCATCCCCGAATCAGACATTGAAGATTTTCGATTTATGACAACCGGGCAATACGGAGGTATCGGGGCACTGATCATGAGAAGAGGCGAGTATATTTTTATATCCGAGACCTATGAAGGGTTTCCGGCCGATAAAGGAGGATTGCTTCCCGGCGACAAAATCCTGGAGATCAACGACCAGAGTGCTTACAATCGCACCCAGGAAGAGATAAGCACATTGCTCAAGGGGCAACCGGGTACTGAGGTGGTGATTGTAATTGAGCGTGGAGGACATGACCAGCCATTGACAAAAACCCTTATCAGGGAAGTAGTAAAAATTGACAACATCCCCTATTATGGCCTGCTGGACGAAAATACCGGATATATAAAGCTCAATTCTTTCACCCAGAATGCTGGCAGGGAAGTAAGAGAGGCATTTATTGAACTCAGGGAAGAGCACAACATTAAAAACATTATTCTTGACCTGCGGGGTAATGGGGGAGGACTCCTTCACGAAGCAGTAAATATTGCCAATATTTTTGTTGACAAAGGGCAGCTTATTGTGCAAACCAAAGGAAAGATCAAGGAGCGCAACATGACCAACCGTACCCTGAATAATCCCGTAGACACAGAAATACCCCTTGTGGTTCTGGTGGACCGGGCCAGTGCATCTGCCTCAGAGATTGTGGCAGGGGCTATTCAGGACCTGGACAGAGGTGTGGTGATCGGACAGAGGACCTTCGGTAAAGGACTGGTGCAAAATATTGTTCCACTAAGCTATAATACCCAGCTAAAGGTTACCGTGGCCAAATACTATATCCCCAGTGGCAGATGTATACAAGCCATTGACTATGCCCAGAGAGATGACAATGGAAGCGTGGCTTCCATTCCTGATTCGCTGAAAGTGCCTTTCAAAACCCAGGGAGGCAGGGTGGTTTATGATGGTGCAGGAGTTGAACCGGACATTTTTGTGGAACCCTTTACCCTGAGCAACATCTCCATCGCTTTGCTTACACGGTTTCATATTTTTGAATTTGCCAACCAGTTTTATCAAACCCATGATGAGATCCCACCTGCAGATCAGTTCGAGATAACCGATGAAATTTTTCAGGATTTTCTCAGTTTTATCGAAGGGAAGGACTACTCATATACTACCGACACTGAAATGCTTATTACCATGCTGGAGGAAACAGCCCGCGATGAAAAGTATTTTGAAGCACTCACCGATGAGATCAGCTCCATTCGTGCAAGCATTGCAAAAACCAAAAAAGATGACCTGATCACCTTTGGAGATGAGATCCGGATGTTGCTCAAGGACGAAATTGCCGGAAGGTATTACAAGCAAAGAGGTCGTATAGTAGCTTCGCTCAATGATGATGCTGATATCAGAGAAGCATTAAGTCTTTTCAGAGATCGCGAAAAATATTCCTCCATTTTAGTTCCGTAGCCAGCATTTTAGCTTTTAAAGATGAGTGCCCCCTGAAAAGTCTTTTTTAATGCTAGTAAAAAACAGCCCTTGATAACTATGATAATTTCAATAGGCCGAAAACTTCCCGCATGTGCGGGATCAGGGGGAAAATGTACTTTTCAGAGCAGGATTAAAGATTAATTATATTTGCAATACGTTTTACTGAATATTAAAGCCATGAATACGACCCTAAATCATTGAATTAAAACACGTTTCATTTCAAAAAAGTAAAGTATGTACGGAAAAATCAAACAACATCTGCAATCGCAATTGCAGGAAATTGATCAGGCTGGTTTGTATAAACGGGAACGAATTATCACCAGTGCACAGGAGGCAGAAATTACCCTGAACACAGGAGAGAAGGTGCTGAACTTCTGCGCCAACAATTACCTGGGTTTATCCAATCATCCCAAAGTAATAGAAGGGGCAAAAAAGGCACTTGACAGCCACGGGTACGGATTGTCATCGGTTCGTTTTATTTGCGGCACCCAGGACATTCATAAGCAGCTGGAACAGGAGATTGCACGATTCTTTGGTACCGAAGACACCATACTTTACGCCGCATGCTTTGATGCAAACGCAGGCGTTTTTGAACCTCTGTTTGACGACAATGATGCCATCATTTCCGATGCTCTCAACCATGCCTCCATTATTGACGGGGTAAGGCTTTGCAAAGCTGCACGTTACAGGTTTGCCCATGCCGACATGGAAGACCTTGAAAAGCAGCTCAAAGCTGCACAGGCACACAGGCACAGAATTATTGTAACCGATGGCGTTTTCTCCATGGATGGCGATATTGCCAAAATGGACAAGATCTGTCAGCTGGCAGACCAGTACGACGCCCTGGTAATGACCGATGAATGCCACTCAGCAGGCTTTATTGGAAAAACCGGTCGCGGAGCCCCGGAATACCATGGAGTAATGGATAAGGTGGATATCATTAACGGCAACCTCGGAAAAGCAATGGGTGGCGGCCTGGGTGGATTTACTACAGGCAAGCAGGAGATCATTGATATCCTCCGCCAGAGATCAAGGCCCTATCTTTTCTCCAACTCCCTTAGCCCGGCTATTATCGGAGCTTCACTGGCAGTATTTGACCTCATTGGCGAAAGCACCCACTTCAGGGATAAGCTCATGGACAATGCAGCCTACTTTAAGAAAAAAATTGCCGAGGCCGGTTTTGATCTTAAACCATCGGATTCGGCAATCGTTGCCCTGATGTTGTATGATGCGGCCCTGAGTCAGAAATTTGCAGCCCGCATGCTTGAAGAAGGAATTTATGTGATCGGTTTTTATTATCCGGTAGTTCCAAAAGAACAAGCCAGAATAAGGATCCAGTTGTCTGCCGCTCATGAAAAACACCACCTCGATAAAGCTATCGAGGCATTTATAAAAGTGGGCAAGGAGCTGAAAGTTATCTGAGCACACTAAAGCTATTTTGACCCCCGGAAGAATATCTCATTTAAATGCTTACCAAAGTGTCTGTTTGAAGAAATTCTTCCGGGTTTTTTTTATTCATTAATAGGAATAGCAAAACACAACAATACATGTATATATTTTTATCCTAAACATACTGCATTATTGTCATATTAACACATGTTTTTATCGATTTATTTTGGTTTTTTAAAATTAATTAAATATTTTTACAGTTGATTAATTTAGTATCATCTTCTTTAAAACAACTGTTATACGCTTAAAACATCACCACTTACCTGTAATTACACGTTAATATTTTTAGGAAAACAACTCTCTCAAACCCTTAAAAGAAAATAATTGATCTGTTTGAGTTAACTAATTAGGTAAACAACCAGCTGTTTTTTTAACATTCGTTGATCAAACGTTTGATGCAAATTGCTACTTTTGCAGTTTTCACCTGCCGGAGCCCTGGCTTCCGGCCTGGAATTAAAGGAGCAATTATTAACTAAAAATTTGATTTTATGCCAAATTTGAACAGCGTCATAACAGGAACAGGTAGCTACATACCAAATGTGGTTGTGAAAAACAGCGATTTTGTTAATCATACGTTTTTTGAAAAAGACAATACGGCCATTGACAGCCCCGGAGAAGTGGTGGTTAAAAAGTTTATGGACATAACAGGTATTGCCGAGCGCAGATGGGTAGATCAGAGCCTTACTTGTTCAGATATTGCTGCCACGGCATCCAAAGAGGCAATCAAGAATGCGGGAATCGATCCCGAAACCATAGATCAGATCATTGTGGCTCACAACTTTGGCGATGTTATAAAAGATACCATTCAAACCGATACCCTTCCCTGTTTGGCTGCAAGGGTAAAACGGTCATTGGGAATAAAGAATCCGGCATGTATAGCCTACGACATCCTGTTTGGCTGCCCCGGATGGGTTCAGGGGATTATCCAGGCCGATTCGTATATCAAATCAGGATTGGCAAAGCGTTGCCTTGTTATAGGTGCTGAAACGCTTTCTCGTGTGGTAGATGTTTACGACCGTGACACCATGATTTTTTCAGACGGTGCCGGCGCTGCAATTATTGAGGCCAGGGAGGAAGAAGAAAAAAGGGGGGTTATTTCCTCGGCAGCTGTTACCCATGCCATTGAGGAGGCTTATTACCTCTACCTGGGAAAATCCAATGCTCCCGAAAGCGATCCCCGGGTACGGTACATTAAAATGCATGGAAGAAAAATTTATGAATATTCCATAAGTCATGTCCCGCAAGCCATTAAAGCAGCGCTGGACAAAACAGATATTCCTGTGGAGGAGGTAAAAAAGATCCTTATCCATCAGGCCAATGAAAAAATGGATGAAGCCATTATAAAAAGGTTTTACAGGCTTTACAAAACCCAGATGGAAGTGTCGGAAGTGATGCCCATGAATATTTACGAGCTGGGAAACAGCTCAGTAGCAACAGTTCCTACCCTTTACGACATGGTAATGAAAGAAAAGTTTGACAATCATAGAATTCATCCCGGAGATGTGATCATTTTTGCTTCGGTTGGAGCAGGAATGCACATCAACGCAGTAGTTTACAAACAGTAAACAGATTGATGCAAGTCTGAAGGGACTCCACCCTAAGGTTTAAGGGAGAAGAGTACAGGTGCTGGCAAGGTTGAAACGGGATGAATCTGCAAAGAAAACCATCAAAACAACGATCGTTTTCAAACACCGGCTGAATACGTACTCTTAGTACCAGATATAATCTTAGGAAAACAACCTTCCGGAGAAACAAAGCAGCCAATGCTGTTTTTGCGGCAGGAAAATAAAAGGAGGGCCATACCATGAAGAGACTTGCATCAGTCTGCCTGTTTTGGATCGTAGTATTTTCGGGTCAGATCTTTGCACAGGGATCCACCCAGATCATTGTCACCGGGATTCCACCCATATTGCAATCCCCTTATCTGAGCGACCTGGAGAATAATTTTAACCAGGGTCATTACCAGATCCAGTTTATCTACAACAATTCCGATCCGGCTCCCATGGAGTTTGTTTTTGAGATCACGGCAAGCAAAGACGGGGAGCAACTGGCCCATGTGATCTCCGATCCGGTGGCCTACACTCCGGGGACTTATATTTACCGTACTTTTGAGGAGCACCCCAGGGTGAGCTTTCCTCAAAACCCGCTTGACCAGATCCCTTCACACCTGATGCAAAAAGTGATCAGGGAGGGGATTTTGCCAGAAGGGGGCTATACCATTGAAATTGAAGCCCGGCCCTATGATCCCTTTGCTATGGTTTCTCCCTTTCCTGCCATGGTTTATTTTGAGGTGCGATATCCACAGCCTCCTATGCTCATTTCTCCCTTCAACGAGGGCATCGCGCCACCTGTTTATACCGCCTTCACCTGGACGCCCGTTTTCGCAATCCCAGGCTACCAGTTTGAATACGATCTGCTGGTGGTTGAACTTTTTGAAGGCCAGAACCCGGAGCAGGCCATTAGTGCCAATCCGGTCTTCATGGAAGAAACCACCAATCAGCCCATCTTTATCCATACCCAACAGTACATCCCGTTCGAGTTTGGAAGAGAATATGCATGGCAGGTTAGAGCCAGGGAGGCAAACCAAAGCATCCCCATCAGCGATGATGGCAAATCAGAGATCTTCACTTTTAAAGTGGGAGATCCCTTTGGTATCGACTTTGAAGATCTTGATTCCATTGTACTTATTCCCAATTTTGCACGTATCATTCAGCTGGATCAATTAGATGTATCGCAGCAGGCACAAAGTATTACGCTGGATGGATTTGCCACACTGCAGGTTGACCTTCCCGAAACAGGAACAGTGAATATCATCATCGAACTGATTGAGCTTCAGGTTCAGGTTACTGGCTTTGCAAGTGCTGTGGCCATTGGTGGGCAAGTAAGTGGAGATGTACAGGTGGAGCTGTTCCCCATAGAAGGGATCGGGGATATTGTTACCCTTGACAACATCCGATGGTCTGTTTTTGAAGGGCTTACCCTTGATGCCCGTATCATTGATCCCGGAGGGCAATACCTTGAAGCCGAAGGAAGTCTGGCATTAACCCCTTCTGGCATTTTTGGTGCTGTGTGGGCAACCGGCCCACAAGGGCAACCTCTGCTGAGTTTTGATATGCATCCGCTCGAACTGGCCGTTTACCGGCTGGCTGCCGTTTTTCCGGGGGCACACTTTACCATGGATGCCCAGCTCAACTATTTCGGTGAGCCCACCCCATGCCAGATCACCAATATTTACCTTTCCCAGTCTCCCGTTTCTATTTCCTTCAGCTGCGATATTGAAAAAGATATCCCCCTGCTCCCCAATGCCGACCTGGCAACCCTGTTTATGGCGCATGCTTCGGGCGAAGTGGAGATCAACTGGGAAACCGGCTCCATCGACTTTTCAACCACTGCAACAGCAAGTCTGCGACTCAAAGCCCTTGAAGGTAAACATTATGATATAAATGCCATTGTAAATCTCTCTTCCACTGAAGGGGTATCCATACAGATCTGGAGCCCCGGGGCAATATTCAACCCACCAAAGATTGATCTGGGTATCGCTTCACTAATGATCACCAACATCCGGGATCCCTTCCTTTCCTATGATATGCAAACCCGGCAATGGGATTTCGGCATCGACTTTGATGCCCAGCTGGAGTACCCGGATTTTGACAACCTCAGGATCACCGGTCTTGGAGGAATTACCCTCGACCGGTACGGCCTCCATTTCCCTTCGTTTCATTTTGGCGAAGAACAGCTGCAATGGGTACCTATCATTGAGCTGGCCGGTTTTGGTGCCAGGCTCACCTCCTTCACCCTGCCCGAGTTTACGTTCCCCTGGTTTGACTGGGATGGCAATACTCTTGATCCATGGGATTTCAGCTTTGGCTTCCACCTTTCCACCCCCAACTTTGGAAACCATCTGCCATCCTGCCTGCGCAACCTGAGCCTGCATATTGACAACGCCACCTTTTCCGGTGGATCATTTGCCGCTGAGTTGCCCGCCACCTCCTTTTCAGAAGGGCAATGTGCCATTGAATGGGGTACCGGGTATGGCATTCAGGTGCACAAATTAAGCGGTGGCATATTTGGACAACTGGATGGTTCGGGCTTTGCCCTCGACGGATATGCCAGCCTGGATGCTTCCCTGATGCTGGGCAGCCCATTTGCCTGTGATGGTGAATCAGCCATGACAATTTCAGCCGAACAGCTTCGCATCAAGGGGGATGGAATCCTGGAAGGGAACATTGCCAACATTATCCCCCAATGCCCCCTGAAGGTAGGCCCCTATACAGCGGGGTTCAACGAAACACTGCTTGCATTCTCGCGCGAAAACAACAGCCAGAAGGCCGTGTTTGAGGCAGGGGCATTTCTCGATTTCCCTGCACAGGGAGGCGGC
The DNA here is from genome assembly GCA_007135645.1 of Bacteroidales bacterium. Taxonomy (GTDB): domain Bacteria; phylum Bacteroidota; class Bacteroidia; order Bacteroidales; family UBA7960; genus SKVR01. The sequence goes on along the minus strand of SLIL01000291.1, from coordinate 2,223 downwards.
ACCAACCGCATCAACGGACAGATCGGGGTCAACCTGATCACCGGCGAGTTTTATGACCTGGAGTTCCACATAACCGAACCTTTTGTATGGGTGATCCCCGAGGAGGAGGAAGTGCTGCGGTTCAACATCGATGAGGCATCCATTACCCTCGACGGGCTGTTTATCAACGGAACTCAACGTTTCCTGGTTGCTGACAATACCATTTCAGTTGTTTTCAACAGGCTACTGCTCGATCTGCAAACTTTTACCGTAAAAAGCGGAAGCATCGAATTTGCAGAAGGGTTTGCCTTTGAAGCAGGTATTCAAACCACTGACTTTTCACTGACATACAGTACCAGGCCATTGAACAGCTCCTTATCTGAGGAGCTCGACCCGGGGATCTATTTCGAGCTGGCCGGAGAGATCAGTATCGACAGTCTGGGGTTGCGTGCCTCCGGCAGTGCCGATGCGGAGCTCCGGTTTGGAGGGGTTTCCATGGACAAGTTGTCTGTGAATTTCTCCGATGACTTTGCCTTTGGGCTCGACCCCTTTAAAGTGGAAAGCGGTCAGATTGAAATTCTGTGGGATGGTCGCACCGTAGCCATAATAGACCATGCGGGCTTCCACCCGGTATTTTCATTTTTCGACCTTGCAGCCGTGATCCCCGAAAGGCTCCCCATGCCCGCCCAGGAAATTGCTTACCTGGTGGTAAAGGAGAATGACGAACTGCTCATTGAAGTTGAACAAGACCCGGAAAACGCATTGGGCCTGATCATTGGAACAAAGCCCGGGAAAAGCATCGATTATGTTTTCCCGATCCTGCAGGGCGATCACGCCACTCCGCCCGTCCTGAGCGTTGAGTTCAGCAATGTAAAGATCTCGATTTCCCCGTTCACCATCGAGTCGGGGGAGATCCTTGTGAGTGTCCCCGACTTTGACGAACGGTTTGACCTTACGCAATACGGAATTCCCTTCTCCATTAAAGATATTGCCTACGGAGCTTTTGAGGAAGGCGATATACTGCACAAAGGGCTTTTCTTTGGGGCAGAGCTGAAGCTATTTGAAAAAGACATGGGCGAAGGTTCTTTTGTGACCCTGTTTGTGGATGGCAACGGTGCCCTCATCGGGTCGTTTGACCTTAAGGATCTGGACACCAGTATTCCCCTGGTGGGAGAGAGCGACCTGGCAGTTTTGTCCATTGATGCAGTGGCTGGTTTTGGTGAGTTTCACCTGCTGCAACCCCAGTTGCCCAACTTTGAGTTCAACATTGGAGGGGGCTTTGAAATAAAAGCCGATGAAAACAACCGTGCAAGAGCCGACATTGTGCTTGAATATACCCGCCAGGAAGGGATTTCGCTCAAAGAATTTGAATACGACATTACTTATAAGAGGCCAAAGATAGACATTGACCCCTTCATTTTCCAGATCAATGAGATCCAGTCGCTGGACATGTCGTGGAACAGAACAGATGGGTTTGATTTTTATGCCGCCCTGGATATTGCCTTTGGCATGCGGCTGGAAGAAGATACGTTGCTGATACCGGTTCAGGGGGTTGAGATCAGGCCAACGGGATTTGCCATTCCTGCCCAGGAGATCAACGATGGATCAGAGCCCCCGCTTCAGGTGCCACCTCTTGAGATGTTCGGCATACACCTTCAGGCGCTTGCTTTCCGCATTCAACAGGTTGAAGTTAATGTATTTGATTTCAGCCCCGGAGACCTGGCAGGGTTGATTCCACGTATGGATTTTGCCCTGGCCTTCCCCGGGCTTGAAGAGCTGGCCCCTCAAATGCAGGGCCTTTCACTCACGGTGCTGGATGCCGGATTTCAGAATGGACGGCTCACCGGTGAGGTGGAAGTACACCAGCCACTGATCCCTATTGAAATCCCCCTGGGCGATATGTTGCTGAAGGTGGAAAGATTTGCGGGTGCCCTCTCGGAAATACTGGAAGATGGCATCCCAAAACAAGGGATCTCCATCGAAATTGAAGGGGAGATCCCCGAGTTGTTCTCCTTCCAGTCAGAACAGGAGTGCGATCCCGCCACTTTTGCCCTGACCATCGTGCAGGGCAGTGGATTCAGCGGAAATGTCCAGAATTTTGTTCCCTGTGGCGAAATACCCATTGGTAGCCTGGCACTTGGATTTACCTCGTCGGGGCTGGAATTTGATTTCATGGATGGCGAACAATCAGCCATCCTTGCCGGGGCTGCCGAGCTCAACATCCCCCGCGCCGAAGGACAAGCC
>SLIL01000274.1 GCA_007135645.1 Bacteroidales bacterium | reverse complement strand
CCTTTCTTTATAGCTTCTTTGCAGATGATCACCAGGTCGCGGTCCCAGATCACGAAGTACGCTGCTTTTGGGGATATGGTATGTCCTTCCAGGCTGGTGATGACTTCATGGGGGATGGCTTCCTGCTCGCAAAACCTGCGGAAACCAATGTGCTGGCCTTCGGGTTCTTTCCCGCCCGGATGGACCATGATCAGTTTATCGTATTTGGCCAGGAGCGATTTTCCGGAAACAAGGGCATCAAACACATTGCTCTCAAAATCCTGGTAAATGGCCGGGAAAAAACCATTCAGGTCCGTAGGAAGCTGGTCAAGGATGATTACCCTTTTTTTGAGGCCCTGCAGCAGTTTGCGTGTGTTTTTAAACTGGGCCGGCATGATCACGTAAGTGGTGTAATGGCCCCTGGCTTCCTCTATTAGGCTGTTGAAAAGTTTGCGGTTGAAATGATGGAAATAAATATCGGTCTGGGTGTCTTTCTTCAGATTGCCCAGAAAAACATTGTACAGATCTTCTTTAAAAGCATTGAGCTCATCAAAGAGCACAAAAATGCGGTTGGTGAGCCGGATGTCGGTACTGGCAATGTAAAACCCTTTGCCGGGAGCTGAAGATATGATGCCCTGGGTTTTTAGTTCGTTGTAGGCATGAACCACGGTATCCCTGGAGAGGTTCCAGCGATTGCAGACGGCATTGATGCTGGGTATTTTGTCACCCAGCGACAGTTTGCCACTTCCAATGGCCTCCTTCACCGAATCGATGATCTGGAGGTACTTGGACGAAGATGAGTTGCTGTCTACCGAGATAAAACCTGCCATAAATTCAACTGTACTGTACTGTTATGGTAGGCAATATTAGTTTATTTTTTTTGAAAGTCCAAATAAAATGAGAAAATTAACAAAGGAAAAAGGGTGCCTTCCTATACCGAAAGCACCCCTTTCTTAACCTGAAGCAACCGATGATAGTTCTTCAAGTAGTATTTTCTTCCCTATCTTGAGATAACGATCTTCTGGCTTTGTAATCCTGTTTCGGTAAGGATATTAATGAAATAAATTCCGGCAGTATTAATGGCAGACAGGTCGATGGTAGATTGTAAATCATTGGTGTTGAATTTTTTGTTCAACACTGTTTGTCCGATCATGTTGGTTAAATAAACCTCGGTTATTGGGCTTGAAGACTGAATTGTAACCATATTGCGCGCGGGATTGGGAAATACCCTGATCTGGTTTTGCTGCACAATGTTTTCAACATTTGTAGGTCCTCCTGTGAGTTTCAGGAATCCCCATAGCAATGTATTATTCCATGAGTTGCCATCATCGCTGTCATTGTTCCATGCAACAACATTATCCCTTATAGGTTGCCCGGGTGTGTTGTTATCGGCAAACTGAATTTCGAATTCCATGATTTTCCCGTTTACAATCTGATTGAGCAGTTCCAGGGAATCTCTTACTATATGTTCCCAGGGCCATGCAATTTCAAAGATGTAATGGGTATCCTCATCATTTTCGGCAAATTCTACATCTTCATCTATCTCACGAGGGTCAGTCCATGGGTTGTACAATCCCGGGATTCCAGGGGTAAACCGGTATTGATGGTCTCCGGTACCGTATTCTGCCTGGGAATGATTGGCGGGTCCAATAAAAATCTCCACATTGTCATACATCCATGGGTTTACCTCTTCAGATTCGAAATCCCATGCTGACCGGATGGGGTCATTCACTTGGATGTAGAAATAGAGGAATTCTTCGTCCCATAAGATCCTGAAATTTCCGTTAGCTGTTGTTTCTTCCCCTTCTACGATCTGATCCATAAGGCCCTCATTGGCTGTTTCCCAGATGGGGTCTTCAAATCCGTCAATAATAGGGGCAGTAGCTGTATATACAGCTTCATAAGTTATTCTTCTTGATGGCCCTTCATTGTCTGGTCCACCAACAAGCTTCAAGAATCCCCACAGGTCGGTATTGTTCCATGAGTTGCCATCGTCGGTGTCATTGTTCCAGGCTACCACGTTGTCCCTTATTGGCTCTCCGGGTGTGTTATTGTCGGCAAACTGGATTTCGAACTCCATAATTTTACCATTCACAATTTCAGAAAGTAACTCGAGGGAATCCCTTACAATATGTTCCCAGGGCCATGCAATTTCAAAGATGTAATGGGTGTCTTCATCATTTTCGGCAAATTCCACATCTTCGTCAATCTCACGAGGGTCCGCCCAGGGATTATACAACCCTGGAATTCCGGGAGTAAACCTGTACTGGTGGTCGCCTGTAAGGTATTCTGTTTCGGGGTGGTTGGCGGGGCCAATGAAAATCTCTACATTGTCATACATCCAGGGATTTACATTTTCAGATTCGAAATCCCATGCTGAGCGGATCGGATCATTTACCTGGATGAGAAAATACAGAAACTCCTCGTCCCATAAAATCCTGAATTTTCCGTTAGCTGATGTTTCGTCACCTTCTACAATTTGATCCATAAGGCCCTCATTGGCAGTTTGCCAGATGGGGTCTTCAAATCCATCAATCACCGGTGCTACAGAGGTGTACACAGCTTCATAAGTAATACGTCTTGCTGTTTCCTGGGCAAAAAGGTTGGCCTTTGTTGCTAAAAAGAGCAATGCAAAAATGCACAAAGTTGCTAAGGGTAAATTTTTCTTCATCATTGTTTAAAGATTTTGAGTTAGAATTTTTATGATTTAAGAACCGATCCAAAATTATTCATTGACCGGTGAAACCATAGTTACCCATGTTGCAAGTCTGCCTTGCTTTTGTTTCAACCTGATCTAAATGATGCAAATTGCAGAATAAATGTTACATAGTGCTGGTAATGAGAAAAAAAAGAAGCATTTTTGTGACAGGAATTCTTTCCTGATTATTAATAAATCAATGCCTGTCCCACAAATGATTAAAATCAATCTGCTACTTGCAATCTTGCTGCTTTTAGTGAAAATAGCGGCCGGCTCTGAGCCCGAACTGTGGTTTAAATCACTTTCTGTTGCTGACGGTTTATCTGAGAGTACCGTGCAATGCATTATCCAGGATAGGAAAGGAAAGATATGGATGGGTACGCGGGATGGATTGAACCGCTTTAACGGGTACAACTTCAAAGTGTACAATTACAATGAACGTGATAAGAGCACTGTGTCCTCAAATTTTATCAATTGTTTGTTTGAGGACAGCAAAGGGCTTATCTGGGTAGGTACCAACTCCAATGGTGTCTGTTATTATGATTATGATCGTGATCAGTTTGTGCGGATCACGGGTACTGCCGATAGTCGTTACAATCTGGCAGGAACCTCTGTGTGGGATATCCTGGAAGATACCAGTGGTGATATATGGGTAGCCACCATGGATGGGTTGTTCAGGTTGTGTGGTGAGCAGCATATTATAACCGATCATTTTATATCTACCCACCATCCTGGCTCATTGAGCGATAATAATGTGCGGACCCTTGCCCTTGACAGCAACGGAAATCTTTGGCTGGGCACCGATGACAAAGGTATTTGCAAGTTTAACAGCCGTGGAAATACGTTTACTTGCATTACCACGATCCCTGGTGATCCCCGTTCGCTGAGCAGCAATCATATCAGAAAGATTTATTTTGAATCGGATAGTATAATGTGGATCGGTACAACCGACCGGGGCATAAACCGGTTCAATATTAATTCATTGCAAAATCAACGATTCAGTATCGCTGAAGATCAGAATGAAGGTAATCCTCCGAATCCTTTGATCACCGGAATATTGTCAGCCGGGAATGGCAGGATATGGATCGCTACAGAGAACAAAGGGATCAAGCTTTTTGATCCTGAAGACGGAAGTTTTATTACCTACGATTATGTGAATTATTCGGATAATTCGTTGACAAGCAATTCGATAACCAATTTGTACAGAGACCGTGACGGAATTATTTGGGCTGGCGCAAACGGATATGGGGTTAATTATTTCTTTCCCAATAACCATGGTGTTAAAAGGTTTCAGCATATTCCTTTCGATGCAAACTCCATTTCGCACAATAACATCCGCACTTTTCACGAAGATCGTAACGGAAATATATGGGTAGGAACGGATGGGGGTGGTATTGATGTTTTTGACGCTGACCTGAATAAACTATATACCATTAATCATCAAACCCGCGGAGCCGGCTTTAAAAGTGACGTGGCATTAATGATTGAAAGTGACAGCAGGGGTGATATTTGGATTGCTACCTGGGGCGACGGACTGCTTCGGTATAGCCCGGCAACCAGCTCTTTCAGCAGGTTTTTGAACAGGCAAAATGATACCTTGTCTCTTGGGGCAAATCAAATAACCAGTTTACACATTGATCAGGATGACAATGTGTGGGTTAGCTGTTTTAAAGAAGGATTGTTCGTTTTACGGGCTGGGTCGGGATATTTCTCGAAGGTTACCTTCGGGGAAGGTTTGCAATACGAGCGGGCATTTTATTATATCACTAAAATGCTCAAAGATTCGGGTGGTAATTTCTGGGTTGCCACATTCGATGGGTTGTTTCTTCAGACAGGAAATGTAAGTCTTGCTTTCAGGCATGATATGATGGATACTACATCCATCTCCAGCGATATCGTTTATACCGTGTTTGAGGACAGCCGGCAACGTATCTGGATCGGTACCAATAATAAACTCAATCTTTATGATCCCCAGCAGCGTATCTTTCATAAATTTGGTGATCAGGAGGGTTTTTCAAGCAATGTAATTTACAGTATTGCAGAAGATAGTAGCGGGTATCTTTGGTTATCTACCAACAGGGGGATTATCCGTTTTCACCCGGATAACCAACAAACCCGTAAATTCAATATCCATCATGGTTTACAAAATACCCAGTTCAATGCCAATGCAACCTTGAGGCGAAACAATGGTATGCTTCTTTTCGGGGGTATTTCGGGGTTCAATCAGATTGATCCCTATTTTCAAAGTAGTACCAAAGAGAACCCACAGGTGTTACTCACCGGATTGTATCTTTTCAATCAGTTGCAAAAACCTGGTGCCGAGAACAGTCCATTGTCCAGGCACCTGAGTGCTACAGAGGAGATACGGCTTAAACATTCTGACAGGGTACTCACCATTGAATTTGTGGGGCTGAATTATTTCTCGCCACGACAGACAGAATATGCATATCGGCTAAGGGGCTTTGAAAAAGATTGGAACTATGTGGGTTCCGATCGCCAGGCAATCTATACCAACCTCAACCATGGCAGATATGTTTTTGAAGTAATGGCAAAAGAAACCGATCAGGACTGGGATTATGAGCGTATTACCAGTCTGCAGATCACCATTTTGCCCCCTTTCTGGCAGACTGAACTGGCGATTGTAGCTTATGTATTGATTGTTTTTCTTCTGATCCTTCTGTTGAGGCTTTTTATCCTGAAGAAAGAAAGGGTGAAAATGAAAGACAAGTTCGAGAGGTATCGCATAAAAAAAGCGCAGGAGCTTGATGCCATGAGGCTAAGGTTTTTTACCAATATTTCGCACGATTTGCGTACACCACTTACCCTCATTCTGGCCCCCTTTGAGAAGCTTCTCAATACAGAAACCGATGAAGAAAAAAAATACCAGATCAATGTGGTCTATAAAAATGCCCTTCGCATGGAGAGGCTTATCAATCAGCTGCTCGACCTGAGGAAACAGGAGACCTCAAGTTTAAAGTTAAACCTCAGTCATGGCGATATAATCCTGTTTCTGAATCAGATCGTAGAGTCATTCCAGGACCTGGCCCTGCAGAAAAACATTGATTTTGGCATTGAAAGTTGTCAGAAATCCCTGTACCTGATGTTTGATCATGATAAACTGGATAAGATCATGTTCAACCTTCTTTCCAATGCATTTAAGTTTACCCTGCAGGGAGGAAAAATAACGGTTAAGGTGGGTGTCTCTGATGCTGGTCCGGAGCAGGAAAATGCACAAAAGGATTTCAGGAAATTTGTGCGAATCAGTGTCATTGATACAGGAAAAGGAATACCACCGGAATTGCAGGAAAAAGTTTTTGAAAGGTTTTTTCATCTCAATGATGCTTTTTATTCAGGGATTGAGGGTACAGGTATAGGTTTGTCGTTGAGCAAAGATTATGTAGAGCTCCATGGGGGGCAGGTTTTACTGGAAAGCAAACCTGGGAAAGGCTCTGAGTTTATCGTTTGTCTGCCCTTGCGAACCAGCGATCATCAGGCATGGGAGGAGCTGGTTGATGATGAAAACTTTATTATTGAAGAAGGGTGTGAAGATATCCCTCCGGTGGATAATGACAAACCCCTGGCGCTCATTGCAGAAGACAATCACGAATTGCGCGAATACATTAAGAATTCACTTTCGGGCCAATATTCTGTGCTGGTATGCGAGGATGGGGAGAAAGCACTCAAGCTGGCTATGGAGCATGTGCCTGACATCGTAATTACGGATATCATGATGCCCGTAATGGATGGTGTAGAGCTCACCCGCAGATTGAAACAAAACCTGAGTACAAGCCATATCCCTGTGATCCTGCTTACAGCAAGGAGTGCTGATGAGCAAAAGCTGGAAGGGATCAATGCCGGGGCTGATGATTATATCACCAAACCCTTCAGTTTCGAGATCCTGGATGCACGGATGCAAAATATACTGCAGCTTCGCGACAAATTGCAGGAAAGATACAGTAAACTCATTAAGCTGGAAGCCTCTGAAATTGAAGTTGAGAATCAGGATGAGAAGTTTATCAGGAAAGTACTTAAGGTGGTTGAAGAGAATCTGTCTGATTCAGAGTATTCTGTAGAAAAGCTTAGTTCAGATCTGGGTTTGAGCAGGGTAACACTGTATCGTAAGCTCAATGCACTGATCAGCCAGACCCCTGTGGAGTTTATTCGCAACACCCGCCTGGAAAGAGCTGCACAATTGTTGCGAAAATCCGGTATGAATATTTCTGAAGTATGCTATGATGTTGGGTTTATGAATCCTGTCTATTTCTCCAAATGCTTTAAGAAGAAATACGGGATCCTTCCTTCGGAGTTTATTGCCCGTGAAACAACCTGAACATTGATCCTTCCCGCTAAAGTCATTATTTAGTGTTTGCAAGAAAACTCACGTTTCTTCGAGTGTTTGATAAGAAAGCGTCAAGTGCAAGGCGGGCGAAGCCTGAAAAACAGGAGTTTACTTTTCGTAAATGACTGTTTTGAAGACAAGCCCAACGCAGCAATTGGCGTTTTCTTGCAAACACTATTTAGATATCCGTGTCACAGTAATTTTTCAGGTTGACACTGTAACTTGTGTTCCGGTTGATTGGTACAATTACGCCAGTTTCACTTCCAGCCTCGTTTTTACGTTATTATCCCGCCTTTGTTATGCCTGCCAGCAAGGCCTGCAACTTTTTGTATGGTAATCTGCAACAATTGAATCATGCCTCTTTGACGTGGTGCTATTTACTTTGCAAGCAACATTGTAAATGAAAAACCTGAATGGTTATAAGTTATCAATTTAAATTTTTCAAATACCAGAATATGAAAAGCAAGGAACTGTCTGTTGCCAGAAGAAAGATCAAATCCTCATTAAAAAAATCATTGCTTCCCGAGCTTCTGCTAATGATAGTGATCTCCTTGCTTATTGTTGGCCTGATATTTTTAATCGCACTTTAATTTTCAAAACTACCACTTATGCTCTTAAATCGAAAAACTCAGTTAATCAGTAAGCGCAAATATGGGATGGATTTCTCCTTTTCGCGCGTTTTTTACAGGTCAGATATCCCCGTTTTG
>SLIL01000364.1 GCA_007135645.1 Bacteroidales bacterium | reverse complement strand
GCTCCCTGCATATTTATCTCAGCCAAAAACAAGGACAATATTGATGGGTTCAGGCGGTTGCTTTATGAGAATGTACTCAGGATCCACCGCGAACGTTATCCATACGATGTTCCCAGCTATAATCCCTGGGGGTTTGAGGATGCAGAGAATGACAATGGAAGAAATGATTAAATGGAACCAATCCATATTTCCCCCAAATTTATGCGCATACTTTTCATTCATACCATAGGTAAAAAGAAATACGGTGGGGGAGAGCGCTGGGTGGTTCGGGCAGCTGAGGGCCTTAAACAGGCAGGACATCTTGTAACCGTGGGAGGATGGAAAGGGTCTTTGCTGTTGAAGGAAGCGGAGCGATGCGGTTTGCAAACAGCCTGTTTCAATATTTTCAGCGATATAAGCCCATGGCAGGCCCTCAGGATAGCGTGGTTTATCAGAAAGAACAATATTGATGCTGTAATTACCAAAAGGAGGGATCTGGCTGTTGCAGGTATGGGAGCAAAAATAGCCGGGTGTAAAAATGTTCTTGTCAGAAGCGGATCACCTCCACAACGGAGCATTGCCAAGCACATTTTTCTGATGAAGAACCTTTCGCTTGGAATCATAACCAATACACGCTCCATTCAGGAGTTTTATCACCAGAGGGGCCTTGACAAACCAGGGTTTGTCAGGGTGATTTACAATGGACTACAACTTCACGATGATATCCCTTCCTATAATTTTGCCGACCGCTTCCCGGGACGAAGGATTATTTTGTCTGTGGGAAGAGTGGTGCATGCCAAAGGGTACTTTTACCTGCTTGATGCCCTTGCCCTTCTCAAAGAACAGCTAAAGGAGATCATGGTTTTTGTGATAGGAGATGGTAAAGACCTTTCAAAACTTCAAAAACGTGCTCTGGAACTGGGTGTTTCTGATATGATCTGGTTTGAGGGATACCAACCCAATCCGGTTCCCTATATCAAGGGTTGCGAGCTTTTTCTGCACCCTTCGTTATATGAGGGAATGCCCAATGCACCTATGGAGGCTCTGGCTTATGGAAAACCTGTGATCATGACCAGGGTAAACGGGGCCGATGAACTTACCGGCAACGGAGAATATGCTCAGCTGATCAGGGAAGCAGACCCCAGTGCCATTGCCAGTGCTGTAATGGAGTTTTTTTCCAACCCTTTGCCTCTCAAAGAAAAAGGGCTGGCGGCAAAAGAGTATGTCAGAAAACGGTTTACAAAAGAGGTTATGATCAAAGAGATTGAAGCTTTTTTGATGGATACAGAAAACATACGATGATAATTAAAGGCAGGCACATACAGGGAATGGGTGGCGCAAACCGCTCCATAAAAAGGCAGAAGAAATTCTTTGAGAAGCTGGGCCTGCCAGGGGTAGAGGCTGTATTTAACGGAACGATCAATTTAAGTACTGCACCCCGTAAATACAAAATCTGCAGATTTGACTACTTCTTTCCTTCTGTTCAGTATAAGTTTTTCCCCCGTAAAAGGACAGAGGATTTTGGCTTTATCTCCATTATCAGGCTGATACATAATTCGGAAACCTTTCATAACTGGGGATACATTTATGTCCCACACTCAAGCCCTCACTATGGCAATGAGCAGATGTTTGAACTCATTGGCCGAAAAATTGAAAACTTTAAGCCGGGGGATGAGATTTCGGTTGAAGTTGCTGATACCGCCATGGAGGAATTACCTTAAACCCGTTTGTCTGAAGAATAAAGAAATCCAAAATACAGGGTAAAGAAGCTGAAAAATGTTTGCCCTGCCTGGGCATCAATGGGGTTGTTGCCGATCATGGAAATCAACATGATCACCAGGAAGGTTGAAAAGGGAAGGTGGCGATAAGCCTTTGTGATGACAACAAACCAGAAATAAAGCCCGAAAGAGATCAACGTACCAACGATCCCCAGTGTAAGCAACAAGAGCAGATATTGATTGTGGGGTTTCATGCGGTAGTTTTCCATCTGCGAATCAATTTTCTCAAGACCATACCCTACGGCAATAAAAATATCCCCTGTTCCCCAGCCCAAAAGTGGTTTTTGTTTAAAAGCCTCCCATGAACCTTTCCATAGTTCCAGCCGCTGGGTAAAAGTATGTCCTGTTGGATCGCCCGTTTGCCGGTACCAGTATATCTCCCAAATGGTTTGATGTATGCGCACCAGTAATCCTGGCCATTGGTTGTAGAGGTAGTTGGGGGTTCCGGATTCAATGGCCCTGATGTCTTCGTCGGTCAACAGGTTGAGGTGCTCTGTATCCTTAGGATATCCTTTGGAGCTCATATACCGGAAAAGAGTAGCTTTTAATTCGTTTCCCAGCTTGTCGGTATTATCATAATCGAGGTAGCTTCTCTTATTCCAGGCCTCGCGCAATTCATTTTCTGCAATAAAATGATAAACCAGATGCCCGTTCTCCCGCAGAATATTGTCCGGATCATGCCTGTAATGATTACCCAGTGATGTAGTATCGTTCATCATTGCCTGATCGGGCACAACCTCATGGCTTACCTTGCCATACATATTCACAAGGAGCAATAATCCGGGTAAAAATATAACCAATAATACCAGGGGTGCAACAATGCGTTTCCATATATTTACCGGCCTGAAAACTGTTCGGATGAGCAAGAAAGCAGCCACTCCTGCCAGACAAAGGATACCCGTCATGGAGCGCAGAATAAAGAGGAAAATAATCAGCCAAAAAGAAACCACCAGGGAGAGGATCATGTATCTTTTGTTCTGCGTTAATTTATTAGTGAGCCAGGGCAGGGCAAAAATGGTCATTACCACCATCATGCTAAGGTATACATGCGAGATATAGGGGGAGATGTGCCGGAAATTTACATAGCTGCCCGTGATATAGACATAGAAACCGATAAATGAAGTTACCAGGACTGATGCAAAAAATAAATAAAGCAAAAGATTGGTCTGAAACCTGGTAAGGGGCTTTGACGAAATCACCAGGAAGGTAAGGGTGAGCATGGGCAGTTTGTCTTTTAAATCCCCGGTAATGCCGTATATCAGGTCTTGTGTCCACAACAGCCCCAAAACCTGAACAAGAAAAAGGGATGAAAAAATCAGCGCGGGCTTATTACTTACAAATCGGGTCCATTTGGAGCGGTAGTGGCCTTCCAGCAACCAATTCAGCCCCATGATGATCTGAATAAAGCTCATCATAAAGCGTGAGGTAGGCATGGAAGCTACCAGGATGCACAGGCAAACATAGTAAATCCAGTGATGAACATCTTCTGAAAATAAGGCTTTGGGCTTACCTGTCATGCCAGTTATTTTGCGGATAGAATAGGTTTAAATCTGCATGTGTAACAATCCACACCATTAAACCGTAAAAATACTATACTATGCAATCCGAAATAAGTGTATTTTTGTTAAATATTTAAGTGATTGCTTTTTCAGGTATGATTTTACTATACCGCAGAAGAAGTAGTTGTTACCCGGGCAGTATTTCTGTCAGGAAAAGTGAACCCGATTCAATGTGCAGAACCGAAGTGTGCAAGATCAGCACAATTGTTGTGTTGAAATTAATTTTGTTGAAAGCTCTTTGTTCTCATGGCCAAACCCATGTGTATGCTGATTTTTCCGTAGGATATGCCGTAAATGCCAGCGGCTTTAATCTTGGGCAGGAAAGAGTAGTAAACATGCATGGCACCTCTCTGCAAAGTGGGTTATATGCTAATTTTGCCTTAAGTTCAAAGTGGTTTTTTGAAACAGGGTTGTATGGAAAGTATATTTTTACTGCTGGTCAGGTAGGCTTTTCGCGGTATAAGGCGCATAGTTATAAATTTTTTGTGCCCCTGAATTCAGGCTATCAGATCAACCCCCAATGGAGATTAATGGGGGGTGTGGGTATAAAAAACAACCGCGACCTGCAGAATTTCCACATACGCAGCTCGCACAATTTGCGTTATGATCTGATGATCCGTTCAAGCTATTTAAATGGTAGCCGCTGGCACCTGAATGCAGCAATTATGTACAACCCGTTTTTACCCAGGGTGTATCTGGTCAGCGATCCCCACCTGGCGCTTATTTTTGGCATTTCCTATTCACTTTTCCAAAGTTCTCAATCCCGAAACAATTAAAAGATAGCCTATTAACCGAATACTAAATCAATGAGTAAACCACAAATTTTTCTTCTGCTTCTTGTGATATTATCCTCCTGCACAGATTTCAGGGAAAAACTGATATATGAGTTTCCTTCTTATCAGCTGATACACCCATTAACGATTGAAACTCATTTGCCGGTAGTAAATATTGAAGTAAGCCAGGTGCAGTATGATTATATGTACGAGAACTTTGAAGAAGATATTAATATTTATGGCACTCTTTCCATATACCGGAACCAGGAGCTGGTATTTGAAGCAGGAAACACCCGTTTTGGCATCAAAGGCGGAGCATCAAGATTTTATGATTTAAAGTCTATCGGAATAAGGTTTGAAGAACCACAGATCAATGATGGCAGAAACATTATCAACAATTATGATTTGCTCCCTTTTCACAACATTGATTTGCTTGAAAGCATCCGGTTGAGGAATTCCGGAAATGATTTTAATATCGCCAGAAATGCAACCATGATCAAAGATATCAGCTATACGCGTATGGCTATAGATGCCGGCCTTAATCTTGATCTGATGTATGCCGAGCAGGCAGTGGTTTTTGTAAACAACCGGTTTCTTGGAGTAATGAACCTTCGCACCGAATCCACCGCCAGGGGTATTTCAAGAAAATACAATACAACTCCTGATCAGATAAGCCTTATGAAGGTGTCGCCTGCCCAGGAGGGAGGGATAGATATTGAAGTACAAAACGGAAGGTATCATAAAATTAAAACCTTTCTTGAGGCCATTGAAAACCAGAACCTTAACTTTCTTTTGAATGAAATTGATATTCCCAACTTTATTGATTATATCATTTTTAACACCTTTATTGGTAATAGCGACTGGCCTCACAATAATGTAAAAGTTTTTGCTATTGGCGACGGGCTCTTTCGTTTCTTTATGTTTGATCTGGATCACAGCAATTTGCTGCACAAAACTCAGGAGCCATTATCTTTTCTTGAAAGGGTAAGAAAAAACCCGGTTTCTGATCTGTTTTTTATCCTTTATGAAAACGAAGAGTTCAAAACGACTTTTTACGACCGATATATTGAGCTTTTGAGTTCAGGTGTTCTTCATCCGGAGGTTTTCACGGAGATTACTACGCAACATTACAAAAACATTGAAAACGTTATGCCTTTTCATATTGAACGTTATAGGCAACCGTCGGCTATGGCAGAATGGTACCGAAATATTGAACTGCTCAATGTTCAATTTCAGCAAAGGGCAGAATACATGGAACAACTAATGATTGAGCAGTAAATGGCTGTATTGCAAATCATTAACTCATTAAAATGCCAGGTTTGTTGTTTATTCAAAAATTTTTCCTTCACAAATATATGCTGTATTGCCTGTTTACAGGTGCCTCACTTTTTTTGTTTCCGGGATTATCCCTTGCTGAAAGAGGGGTTGTGATCAATGAATTTATGGCATCCAATGGCTCGGTCATTGCCGATGAAGATGGCGATTATGAAGACTGGATCGAGCTTTTTAATAAAACCGATGATCCGGTCAACCTGGGAGGTTTCTTTTTGTCAGATGATTACTCCGATCCTTATAAATGGGTTTTCCCTGATCATACTGTGATCCAACCCGGATCCTTTCTGATTGTCTGGGCATCTGGGAAAGACCGGTCAAGCCCCCATCAACCCTTGCATACAAACTTTAGCATTGCCCGCACAGGAGAAGAGTTGATCCTCACAGCACCTGACAGTGTGCGCCTTGATGAGGTTTTTCCGGTTGTTCTTGCCCGTGATATGTCGCTGGCCCGCTACCCCGATGGCACCGGATCATGGATGTACTCTCTGAATCCTACTCCCGGAGTTGAGAACATGTCGCATCAGCACGCTGATTTTCTTATCCATTACTGGATATTTGATACCAGTATTCCCAACAACCAACCCCTTGAAACCCTTGCCCCCCAATATTCACTCTCAGAAGACGCTGAAATAGCATTTACTTCCTGTCTTGAGGGTTATCCTTTTCACGAGGATCATCCCCTTTGGCGAAAGGGATCTCTTGAAAGGAGAAACAATCCCACCGCTCTTAACTATATTCCCTATGCCAACGACCATATTCCCTATTCTGATGCCAACATCAGGGGGATCCAGGTAAAGCAGCCCTTTGCCACGGAAATGCTGGAAAACACGCTTTTCCTGAAAACACCAACAACAGGTTTCAGAAACATTACCATAACCTTTGCAGCTGTAGATGAGGGGACAGGAAATGACCTTGTTGTGGACTATGCTGTGGATGAAGAACATCAAACCTGGTATGAATTGCCCGATGATGAAGGCATTCTTGTCACCGGAAGCCAGTACCAGATCTATCAGCTTGATTTTTCGCATGATCAACGTGCTTCACATAATCCCTTTTTTGCCGTCAGGATAAGGTTTCAAGGCGATGCCATGCATGCCGATGAAGGCAACCGGGTCACCTTTAACAATATCAGCGTTTCGGGAGAAGCAAAGAAAATGCATTACATCCATGCAACCACCGGCCCAAAAGGGCTTATCTCCCCTATGGGGTTTAACAGGGTTTTTGATGGTGAAAGCAGGGAGTATCGTATTTTCCCCAGCGTGAATTATGCAATTGATAAGGTTTTTCTAAATCAGTCAGAAGAAACCGAAATGCTGGAGATCCAACCCAATGGTACCGGTATTTTGCTGTTGGAAAACATCACCCGCAACATTGATTTACATGCTACCTTTGCTCTTGACCCTGACTATGTGGATCGTGTGGGTGGATTGCTTGTTTTTCCAAACCCTTCTGACAGGTTGTTGAATATTATGTCGGTGTTTGAGATAAACCGTATCACTATTTTTGATCTCCATGGCCGTATTGTCTGGAATAAATATGTGGAGGGAGGGATAACCCACACCATAATTCCGTCT
This sequence comes from Bacteroidales bacterium, assembly GCA_007135645.1. Taxonomy (GTDB): domain Bacteria; phylum Bacteroidota; class Bacteroidia; order Bacteroidales; family UBA7960; genus SKVR01. Next base: position 731 of record SLIL01000364.1, on the reverse strand, counting down.
GGCCTGAATGGCTTGTACCTGATAAGGGTGAATACCTCACAGGGTTTAATTACACGCAAAGTGCAGATTTTTAATTAGCAATCACCTGGTGAATTGCTGTTTACAACAATTGACCTAACGAACCGTTTATCAATAAACTCTTTAAAATGAGAAAGGATAAATTGAGGGATTTGCTTTCAGTGCCCTTGCTCTCCATATTGTTTCTGGTTTCACTGCTGCCATTAAGGGTGCTTTACGGGTTCTCATGGCTGATGAGAGGGTTGTTGTATCATGTGTTCAGGTACAGGGTAAATGTGGTCAGAAACAACCTTCGAAATGCTTTTCCAGAGAAACCAGAAGGCTGGATCAGAAAAACAGAGCGCGCATTTTACCGTCATTTTTCCGATGTAATGGTAGAAGTGGTAAAACTTCGCAGCATGTCTTTCCCCAATTTGAAAAAGAGGTGTATTTACAGTGAACGTTCTGTTGAACTGATGAACAAGTATTATGATCAGGGACGAAGCATAATGATCGTTCTGGGGCATGTGGGCAACTGGGAGTGGGCAGGATCAGCATATCCCCTCTATTGCAAACACCAGATCATTACGGCATACCGACCCCTTCGCAACAAAGCCTTCGACAAGGATACCCTTAAAATGCGCCAGCGAACAGGAAATAAACTGGCTTCTATGAAAAATCTGGCCCGGGAGATGCTGAAAAACCGTTCCGGTGTAATAGCAACAGCGCTGATT
>SLIL01000375.1 GCA_007135645.1 Bacteroidales bacterium | reverse complement strand
TTGTTTGCCACCGGGTTCATGATCTCATTTATGGATTGCTGAAAAACCTTTGTTTTCATCAGCCAGATTCAGAACCCTTAAAAAACCCTGCATTTACTGCTATATATAACTACGTGATAACAATACACATATTGTGCAAAAATAATATTAAAAAAAATTGCTTACAAACTTAGTAGTCAAGTTTTTTACCATAATCTCTTTTTGTTTCTTGCTGGTTTTAAACAAAGGGGTTACAGCTCAGGGTACTGTTGTGGCTGATACCATTCCTTTGCCTTTCAATAATGATACCATCCCTGCACCTTTCCTTCAGGATACGGTACCTTTTTTCCAGGATACCATTCCCGGCGAATTTCCATACCCGGATATGGTTCCGGCTCCCGGGGATACTGTTTTTCCTGTTGATCCATTTTCAGATACCATTCCTGAACCACCCCGGCAGACTGGTAGCGGAGTAATTTTAGATTCAAGGGTGGAATATTCGGCCCGTGACTCCATAAGGTTTGATGTACGCCGTCAGATTGTACATCTTTATGGTGATGCCGAGCTGAAATATGGAAATATCCATCTGGAGGCAGCCTACGTAAATATTGATTTTAACAGAAAAGAGTTATTTGCTATAGGTTGGCCCGACAGTGCAGGGGTTGTACAGGGGAATCCGGTTTTTACCGAGGGGGATCAGAGTTTTGAGTCAAAAGAATTGCGCTATAACTTTGAAACAAAGCGCGGTCGTACGGTGCAGGTAATCACAGAAGAGGCAGATGGGTTTATGCATGGCGAAGTAGTAAAAATGATGGAATCCAACGTCGTGCATGTAAGTTCAGGTAAATATACCACCTGCGACAACCCTGAACCACACTTTCATATTTCATTCAGCCGCGCCAAGATCATCCCCAATGATAAGATCATTACCAGTGCTCCCAGGCTTACCATTGCAGGAGTTCGAACACCGCTTATATTACCCTTTGGCTTTTTCCCCAATACCCGCGGACAGGCTTCGGGTATCCTGATGCCATCTTACGGGGAAACCAGCAACCGGGGTTTTTATCTTGAGAATGGCGGCTTTTACTGGGGGATCAATGATTATATTGACCTTTCCATCAGAGGAGATATTTATTCAAGAGGAAGCTGGGCGGCAAGAATGGGTTCCAACTACCGCAAACGGTATAAGTACAACGGAAGCTTTAATCTCAATTACGCCATAAACATCCTGGGTGAGAGGAATCTGCCCGGCTACTCAAGAAACCGCGATTTTCGCATTGTCTGGAATCACAGCCAGGATCCCAAAGCCAGGCCAAACAGCACCTTCAGGGCAAATGTCAATGCAGGAAGCAGTCAGTATAACCAGTTTAACCCCACTACCACGCAGGATTATCTCTCCAACACTTTTTCTTCCAGCATCAGCTATTCGGCCAACTGGCTGGGGCGCTACAACTTCTCGGCAAATGCCCGGCACAGCCAGAATACTATCAATGAAACCATTGATCTCAATCTGCCCGACATTACATTTGGTGTTGCAAGGTTTCACCCTTTTCGCCGAAGCAATCCCCAGGGACGGTTGCGCTGGTATGAAGAAATTACCATGAATTATAACATGACCGCCAGCAATCAGATCCGTACCAACGAGGAGGATTTTTTTACCGAGGCCATGTTTAATGATATGAGAAACGGGGTGCAGCACACCATTCCGTTAAGCCATAACATGAGGGTCTTGAGGTATTTTAACCTGAGCAACAGCATCAACTATACTGAGCGGTGGTATTTTCAAAAGCAGGAGAGAAGATGGGAGCCTGACGATCCGGATGATCCGGGTTTTACCACTCCCGGGCAAACTATTGCGGGAAGAGAAGTAATTGATACCTTATCGGGATTCTGGGGTGTAAGAGATTTCAGTTACAGCACCTCGCTCAACACAAGGGTATATGGATTAATGCAGTTCCGGCGCGGACCGGTCACTGCCCTCAGGCATGTGGTTTCTCCCAATATCGGGTTCTCTATGCGCCCCGACTTTGCTGATCCATTCTGGGGGTATTACGGAACCTATATTGATCCCAATCGCGAACAACCGGTTCAGTATTCTTATTTTCAGGGACAGCTTTATGGAACACCGGCCGCCGGCAGATCCGGGGCTATTAACTTTTCCATGTCAAACAACCTGGAGATGAAGGTACGTAGCAGAAGAGATACCGTTAGTGGTGAGCGGAAGATTGCCCTGATCGACAACCTCAGCCTGTCTACCAGTTATGACCTGGCAAGAGACTCTCTTAACCTTAGTGATATTCGTATTAGTGGTAGGACGAGGCTCTTTGGACAGTTCGATATTTCCTACTCCAGCACCTGGTCTCCTTACGCTGCAGATAGCCTGGGCAACCCTTACAATACATTTCTTTGGGAAACCGATCGCAGATTGTTAAGGTTAAGAAACAGCTCATGGAGCACTAACCTAAATTATACACTTAGCTCTAAAAATGGTGCTTCACGATCACCCCAATCATCCCGTGCCGGACAAATGGGCGGAATGGGTTTTGACGACCCGGGGGGCTTTAATGGCAATGGTATCAATGGAAACGGTGAGCCTCCTGTAGAACGGCCACCGGTAGAACCCGGAGTAATAGACTATTCCATACCATGGTCATTGCGCTTTTCTTATTCCCTTAACTATAATACCAGGGTCATGGGGCCTCAGCAGGAAAGAGATACCCGAATCCTGCAAAACCTTAATGTATCGGGTGATATTAACCTGACGCCCAACTGGCGTATTGGTTTCAGCAGCGGATATAACTTTGATGAACGCGAAATAACCTATACGTCCATTGATATATATCGCGATTTGCATTGCTGGGAGCTTACCATAAACTGGATTCCCTTTGGATTCAGACAAAGCTACAATATGACCTTAAGAGTTAAATCAAATGTTTTGCAGGATCTTAAACTTACCCGAAGAACCCATCACCTCGACAGGGCATTCCAGTAAAATGGCAAATTTTACAGGAAAGATAGAAGATGTGTTTTTTGTAAATGTTTTTTTAGAAATAATTAGTGGTTTTGGAAAAAAAATTGAATATTTGCAGTGTTAATTAGAAGGAGGTAAATCGATCCTTTTAACCAATGCGTAATTTTTCATTGGACGCAAGGAACGACAATGAAAATAATAACTTTTTAAAGAACTGACCAGAGCACTAAATCATAACATTTAAAATTAATTATAACGTATGAAAACTATTATTCAAATCGTACTGGGTATTGTAATTGTAGTATTGGGTTATCTGATCTACCAAAGTATTATGGAACCGGTTCGCCTTAATCAGGAAGTTGCAAGCAGGGAAGCAGCTGTAGTACAGCGCTTGAGAGACATCAGACAGGTGCAGATAGCCCACCGCTCACGCTATGGAGTTTTTAACAGTGACCTTGATTCGTTGGTAAATTTTGTAAAAACAGACTCCTTGGCAGTGATCAGGGCAATTGGTTCGGTTCCTGATACCCTTACCGAGACAGAGGCAGTTAGACTGGGCATTGTGCAGCGTGATACGATCTGGGTAAAAACCAGGGATAGTTTGCTCAGAAGAGCCAGGTACCCGATTGATTCGCTTCCCTATGTTCCGTTTACCGATGGAGTAAGGTTTCAGATGGATGCAGGAAAAATTGAAAGAGGATTTACGCAGTTGCCTGTTTTCGAGGCTTTTGCAAGCCCAAGGGATTACCTCAGAGATATCGATCGCTGGAGAATCTATTATACCCGTGATATTGATATGGGGCTTAGGGTAGGTTCCATGATAGAAGCTTCTACCGACGGAAACTGGGAGTAGCAACAGAAAAATATTTTTATAAGTTTATCTTATAATTTCAGGCCTGGTCAGGCAAGATTATCCTGAAATGAATGCTTTATACCTGTCAATAGGTTGGTATTCTCCGGATGTTTTACCTGGCCAGGTTTTTTAATTAACCCTGATTCTGATGGATGCCCCCTTTAATGAAATAGTAAACATACGTGACCCGGAAAATGTGTTAAGTACCACAGGAAAAAACTTCCTGTCCATGGAGCTTTTGCCAGGTGGATTTTCTTACTCTGTTCTGGATACCGATAAATTCAGGTACACCTACCTGGAATCGGTTGAATTTGAGCAGCCCAGAGATCATGAGCATTATGCACAGCTGCTGGATTTGTTTACCAGGAGCAAAAAACTGCTCACCTCTTCATACCAGAGGATCAGCCTGGCCTTCTCAAGCCCAAAGGTTACGTTTGTGCCGGCTGATCTGTTTTCTTACATGGATAAGAATAAATTTGTGGATTTTAATATTTATCCCGAAGATGACTTTGAGATAAAAACCGACAAACTCAACAATCTCTCAGCCTATGCCTTGTATCCTTTTCCAAGGGTGCTGCTCCAGAAAATTAATTATCTGTTTCCGGGTTGCCGCCTAAGGCATATTTCCACAAGTTTGATTGAAAACATTCTGTATATGGTTCGTTATGGCAGGCTAAATCCAGACCTGGTGATCCATGTGCAGAAAGATCATTTTGAAGTGCTTGTTTTTGAAAACGAGGAGCTGAGCTTTTACAACTCGTTTAATTATCATACGTGGGACGATCTTTTCTATTACCTGTTCTTTGTGCTGGAGCAATTGGGGCTTCAGGCCGAAGATCTCAACACCATGGTTTATGGAGAAGTAAGCATCCAGGGTGATTTTTACAAAAAACTCAGGCTATACGTGAAGTCTTTATCCTTTGGCCCCCGCAGCGACCTCTACCGTTACAGCGAAGCCTTTGATGAAGTACCTCATCATTTCTACTTTAACCTGCTAAACCTTAATGCATGCGGATAATTGGAGGTAAAAACCAGCGACGGCAGATCATTGCACCTTCAAAGCTTCCTGTACGTCCAACTACCGATATGGCAAAGGAGGCATTGTTTAACATCCTCAATAACCATTTCGATTTTGAAAGTATTCGCGTACTGGACCTGTTTGCCGGTACCGGAAATATTTCTTATGAATTTGCATCAAGGGGTGCAGAGGAGGTTATTGCAGTGGATATAAACAATCATTGCATTCAGTTTATTAAAAAAACTGCAGATCAGCTTGCTATGGAGAACCTCAGGGCCGTCAGAGCCGAGACGTTTAACTTCCTGGGTTTTTGTAAAGTTGACTTTGATATTGTGTTTGCCGATCCCCCTTATGATTTCGATGCCATTGCTCAGATCCCGGAAAAGGTTTTTAGTGCAGCATTGGTAAAACCTTCAGGATGGTTGATTGTTGAACATGGCGAAAAGCCTGTTTTTGAGAGCCACCCCTTTTTCTATGAAAAACGGAGGTATGGCAAGGTTCATTTCAGTATTTTTAAAATGCCCGAAAATCAATAAATCAAGTTATGGAAAAAAAGGTCGCCATATTTCCAGGATCATTTGACCCCGTTACCCGGGGGCACGAATCCATTATTCTGAGAGCTTTGCCCCTATTTGACAAAATCATTGTGGCCATAGGTTACAATGCCGAGAAACAGGGTTTCTTCCCCATAGAGCAAAGAGTGGAATGGCTTAACAAGGTGTTTGAAGATTATCCCTCCATTGAAGTAAAAACCTATACAGGGCTTACCGTAGAGTTTTGCCGCAGCAACAATGTCAGGTATATTCTCAGGGGGCTGCGAACTTCTGCCGATTTTGAGTTTGAAAGAAGTATAGGGCAGGTCAACAAGCAAATGTATCCGGAGCTTGAAACGGTATTTTTGCTTACCACTCCCGAACATACCGCGCTGAACTCTTCCATCGTAAGAGACATTATTCGTCACAAGGGAGATGCCTCTCCTTTTGTGCCTGATAAGGTGAAATTCTGACTTTCCCCCTGACGAAGCAGACTCTGTATCCGCTATGGAGTAAAATATTTTAACCGGGGTTTCGTTTGCTATGAAGGATTGAATAAACCCGTAAAAGATGAACAGGTATTTTGCATTTTTGCTTTTTCTCATTGTTGTTTCCTCAGCCTCTGCTTCCAATCCATTCCGAATTGAAATAAACGGGGTATTCCCCGGAGCCGAAGGTCGTGAAATCCGGGTGATGGAGTATGGTGACCTGATCTCTTACCGTTTGCAGGAGATCGATGCAGCCATCATTGATGACAACGGAAAGTTCAGTGTCGGGTTTTCACGTTTTGAGCCTCAGTTTATCCTGTTCAGGATTGATCATGCCCGCATGGGAATGTTCGTAGAACCTGGTAAGAATTATGTATTGGAATTTGATCCGGTTGATTTTGATGCCCTTGACGACAGGATCAACCCTTACCTGAATCCCTGGAGATTCCCTTTCAGGATCATTGAGCCTGAAAACAATCTGAATGCCTACATCGATCAATTTGAAGAGGAACTTTACGGCTACCTGTCCGAACATTTTGTTTTGATGCAGCTGGGGCGCAATGTGGATGTTTTTGAAGGCTTCATCCAGCACACCGACTCACTTTTTAATCATATTGAGAATGAATATTTTCAGGAGTATTATCGCTACAAATACGCCTATTATCGCCGTGTGGCAAACCTGGGGCGTTTTGACGATATGCTGCGTGAGTACATCCTCAATCAGCCTGTGCTCTATAACAATACGCAATACATGAACCTTTTCAATACGGTTTTTGATAAGTTTATCTTTGCAGGGAGCCGAAGAATACCTGCATCCGATCTAAGGCATACCGTAAACCGCTTAAACAGTTATCATGCTCTTATGGATTCGCTGGGCAAGGATACAATCCTGCGCAATGAGCTTCTGCGCGAGCTGGTTATGCTCAAAGGTCTTCAGGACATGTATAATGATCCTGATTATCTGCGTCCTAATGTGGTAAATATTATCAAACATGTGGAAGAAAACAGCAGGTTTCCGCAGCACAGGGTAATTGCCCGAAATATTCTCCATCAGAACAGGTACCTCAGAGAGGGCACTTCTGCACCATCTGTGGTGGTTGAGGATCATACGGGCAACCAGATGCGCATACCGGAAGATTTTGAGGGCAGGTATCTTTACCTTGTTTTCTGGGCAAGCTGGTGCGAAACCTGTTTGCTTGACTTTATTGCCTTACAGGAAATCCATTCAAAGCACAATGATAATCTGACAGTGATTGGTATATCTTCAGACAGGCATCAACTTAATTATGAAACCTTCCTCAGGAATCACAATCATCCCTGGGAGCATGTTCATTTTAATAATGATTTCCGGCTACTGGATGCCTACCACGTAAGAGCTCTGCCATCCTTTGTTTTGATTGACAGGGAGGGGAAGATCAGGGGGTTCCCGGCCCGAAGGCCTTCCGAAGATCTGATCACTTACTTTGAATGGCTCTTGTTTCAGGAACGCAGATCAAGATAACCACTCCTGCTGCACCAAAGCACCAGATCCTTTATGGCAGGGAAAGCTCCCTCCAGAATAGTTTCAGGTACCGGCAAGGAAACCCATCGTGCATCTGTAATCCCCTCTTCGCGCTGAATTACCAAAGGCCCGCTTCTTTTGCAATGCATCTGAAACCAAATACTTTCCTTAAGAATATAGCCATGTTCATCTGAAAAATAAACATGAAAGGTGGCAGGTAGGGATCTGATGATCTCAAGACCGCTTACCCCGCATTCTTCTTCTACCTCCCTTATGGCTGTTTCTGCAATGGCTTCATCTGCTTCGGGTTTTCCCTTGGGAAGATCCCACCTGTTGTTGCGAAAAATAAACAGGATCTCACCAGACTCTTTCTGCACCACCCCACCTCCGGCA
>SLIL01000074.1 GCA_007135645.1 Bacteroidales bacterium | reverse complement strand
TAAAAAAGCAGCAGGCATTAAAAACGCCTGCTGCCACTCAAATCTTTATTTTACAAGGTGATTCTTACTTCTTGATAAGTTTTTCGTAATCTTCTGCGCTGCCACCATTGAGGCAGGTTTCAATGATCTTCTGGCCCAGATCAGAAAGTCCCTTCACCTCATATTGCTGCAGCTCTTTCCTGAAAAATTCCAGAAGCATTTCGGCACCTTTGTCGTATCCTTCAAATCCTACTTCGGGCTGTTTGTAAACTTTCAAAAAGCGCGAAGGGATCTTGGAACCTTCGATGGTAAGGTAATTCAATTCATACCCCAGCAGGCTGCAACGTGCGGGTTGTATCTGGGTATGCCTGAAGCGGGAGTTCCCCCTGCGGGTAAGGTATTCTCGCATAAGCATCTGAGGCATAAACCCTACCTTCCAGTTGCCAATGTGCTGGTTGGGCGAAATCACATACTGGGTAATGGTATTGTCAACGATCTGCTCCAGGAGCAGGTTGGCATGCGTAACTTTTTCGCCGGTAGCAAAAGGCCAGTAGGAACCTACACCCTCACTCTGCATACCCCCCTTGTCAACAATGCTGGGGTTGGCATGTCCTCTTGGGGAAACCAACCGCCACAGCCAGGCCAGTGCAGGAGGTAATACATGAAACAATCCCAGGATGCCGTAAGATGGATTCTCAGCAGTACAGGGGGGAGTGCGCACACCAAAGCTTCTTACATCAATGGAAGCGGGTGCATTTACCACGTTGGGGAATGCCCTTCGGGGAACTACCACGCGTGGATTGGGACAGGGTTTTCCTGGCTCATCCTCAATATGGTTCCAGATAAGGGCAGTGCCTCCCGGGTTGGTATCAATATTCAGGAACAGGAAGGGTCTTTTGGTATTGATAGTCAGTTTTTCAAGAATGGGGTCTTTACCATATTCAGTAATACTATCGGTCCTGATAAACCATGCATTCTCAGCATCAATGATCCTGATCCGTTTGCTACCGGTCTGGAAAGAGGGGTGCACCATTCCCATATCATCACAAATGGGTGCAATTTCACAGAACTGGGGTATGGTTAGGGTTCGGCGTTCATTGGTTGCCAGGTTATACCCAATGAGTACTTCACCATTGGTTTCACGGAGAATCTGTTGCAACATCTCACTTTTTCCACCTCCACTGGCGCCCTCGTGCATAAAACGGGTAATGTTATCATAGGGGCTGATGGATTCTACGGCTGAACAGTGTGCGGTAGACCACCCTTCATCTTCACCAATAGAAAGAATAACTCCATAAATTCCTTTTTTGGCACTGGGACCCGGATAGAGGTTGTAGGAGAACACCTCGTATGCCTCTTCAGTACGGTTGTGCACAACTACTTGTTTACCATCAAAGTGGGTATGTCGGAATGGGGGGGCAATATACATTACCACTTTTATATCATAGCAATCGGGAATGGCATCTTTGTGCACAATGCGCTGCAACATGGCTAAACCCATGGCAAAGAAACCGGCATTGGCAGGTACAATAGCCATACCATAACTGCACTTTTCAAGGTTGCCGATTTTAAAATAGAAAGCTGCAAGATCCTGCGTTGCCAGCCAATCGAACGTTTCCCTTCTGAGATTTTCAAAAGGATACCCGTACTTGTCCTTAAACCTGGGCTGGTCTGTTGGTTTATCATCACCCACAGCCATGGTATCTGGATCTCTGCGCCGCATGTATGTTTCAACATAATTGGCAGAAATACCGTTGGTTACCCTATGCACGATGGCTTCTGTAACCTCCCCTTTGCCTTCCACATCGTATTTTACTTCAAAATAATCACTCCCTTCACCATTTACCGCGGCATTAGCAAGCTGCTCTACGGTATCAAAAACCTGAAAACCCGGAGCATTTTCAATCAATTTCGCTGCCTCTGCAGGCAGTTTGACTTTCTTTCTTTCCATAAAACCAATTTTACTGTATATAATAATTGAACATAAATAATCACACCAGCTGCATGGTATGTTATTCTAATCATAAATTTTTCAGGATAATCATATCAAACCTCATACACCTTAACCGTATGTATTTCTAAGAATTGCCTGTCCTTTTCAACTGGCAAATATAGTGAAGATTTTGAATTGATGAACCGGGCAATTCTGAAACAAAACTAAATGATCAGGCACAAATCAATCAGCAGAAGAAAATTACCTGCAGCATTGTTCTATTACCTATTCCTTTGAGAATGTGAACCATTTTACCCAAATGGTGACAAATCTCCACATTATAGTATGCTTCGGGTATTTTTAAACTTAAGCAGGCAAAGCCAACCCTAATAACTGATTACCAGCCTAATACTATTTGCAAGACATGGTAAAACCAGATTCCCGGCATGATTATCTCATTACTGATGATAGATTTACACATATATTAATTTAAAGCAAACAAATATCATGGACAAATTAGAGATCAAAGGAAACTGGAACGAATTAAAAGGTAAACTGAAAAAAAAGTATGCCGCACTGACCGAGGATGACTTGTTGTACACCGAAGGGAACGAAGAAGTGCTTCTTGGAAAACTTCAGAAAAAGCTTGGCGTAGGGCGTGATGAACTCATTAAGGAAATAAAAGCTTTATAAAATTCAGCCTATTGACCTGGTTTAGATAAACCAGACTTAAAGAAGGTTGTTTGGCAGCAGAATTTGCAACCCACACAAAGGAGCTCGGCAACGCTGACTCCGCTTAGCAATGAGCCTTCCGGAAATTTTTAATTTTTGCTATAAACCTAAATACAAAACCATTATGAAGAAATTAGGGATTGTAATTATTGTACTGGGAATCTTACTGACCGTCTTTTCAGGGATCAGTTTTAAAAGAGAAGAAACCATTGTAGAGCTGGGCGAAATCGAGCTGACACAGGAAAAAGAAGATTCTGTAGATTGGCCTCGCTGGGCTGGTATTGCAGCCATTGGAGCTGGACTGGTGATCTTTTTGGTAGCCAGAAAAGGGAAGTAAGGCAGAAGGCCACGCCAGGAAGAAATTGTTTTTTAAAATTTACAAGGCTTGCAAAGCAGCTCCGGGTGCTTTGCAAGCCTTTTTTGTGGCCGTTTTCAGAACAACAGACTATGAAAACCTGTTTATAAAGTAATCATAAGGCTTATTATGAAGATATTACTTACCGGTGCCACCGGATACATTGGAAAACGCTTGCTCCCTGTACTTGTGAATAAGGGCTACAGGGTAGTATGCTGTGTGCGCGACAAAACCCGGTTTTCGCCGCCGGAACCACTATTGGCCAGCATTGAAGTGGTGGAGGTGGATTTTCTTGATAAAGATACCTTAATCAATATCCCCGATGATATTGACGGGGCATATTACCTGATGCACTCCATGTCTACATCAAGTGATTATGAGAAAATGGAGCTGGAGGCTGCACACAATTTCAGGGAAACCCTTGATAAAACCAGTGTAAAACATGTAGTCTATCTGAGTGGAATTGTTAATGAAGAGAGCCTTTCCAAACATCTTACTTCGCGAAAAGCTGTAGAAGAGGAACTGGGCAAAGGCCAGTATCACCTTACTTCGCTGAGAGCCGGAATTATAATAGGATCAGGCAGTGCATCTTTCGAAATCATTCGCGACCTGGTGGAGAAACTGCCTGTAATGATTGCACCAAAATGGCTAAAAACCAGATGCCAGCCCATTGCTATAAAGGATGTGATTGCATTCCTGGAAAGGAGCCTCTTTGAAGAAAAGACCTACGATCAGAACTTCGATATCGGAGGGCCAGACGTGATGACCTATAAGGAGATGCTCCTGGGTTTTGCCAGAGTAAGAGGGCTTAAACGGTGGATCGGTATTGTACCTGTAATGACACCCCGTCTTTCATCTTACTGGCTGTATTTTATCACCTCCACATCCTACAGGCTGGCTACCGCTCTGGTTGATAGCATGAAAGTGGAGGTAGTGGCCCGCAACGATGAGATCAACAAAATACTGAATGTAAACCCCATAGACTATGAGACTTCCCTTCGCAGGACATTCTCAGCTATTGAAACCAATGAAGTAATTTCCAGCTGGAAGGATTCCCTGATCAGTGGTCGCATCAACCAACGCCTGTCGGCATTCATCAATGTGCCGCAAAATGGCTGCTTTACGGATCAGCGAGTAAGAATTGTAAAAGATTCACATCGAGCCATTGAAAACATTTGGCGTATTGGAGGTGAAACCGGATGGTACTATGCGAGCTGGCTATGGAAACTCAGGGGTTTTCTGGACAAATTGTCAGGGGGAGTGGGCCTGAGGCGAGGGCGCACCCATCCGGATCGTATCGATCCGGGCGATTCGGTTGATTTCTGGAGGGTACTATACGCTAACAGAAAGGAAGGACGCCTGTTACTTTTCGCCGAGATGAAGCTTCCCGGTGAAGCATGGCTGGAGTTCAGGATAAAAGATAATAAGCTCTACCAGACTGCTACCTTCAGGCCAAAAGGATTATGGGGTCGGTTGTACTGGTATTCCGTGGTACCCTTTCATCATCTGATATTCAGAGGAATGGCGAGTCAGCTGGTAAAACGATAATGCTACCTCCGAAAATAAATAATCATTTACTTTGCTGCTGATCCTCAAAGGCTTTCTTTCTCAATTTCACGTAAAAAGTACTCCCCTCCCCTTCCTTTGACTCTACCCTGATCGAACCCTTGTGTTTCTCCACGATGGCAGCTACCAGGTTTAGCCCGATGCCTTCCCCTTTCTGCTCTGAATGAGGATCAACCCTGTAGAATACTGTCCATATTTTTTCCTGGTTCCTTTCGCTGATGCCCAGACCATTATCTGAAATGGCATATTCAACAAACCCATCCACGATTTGCGAGGAAATCGTCAGTTTCAACGGTTGATCAGGTTTTCTGTATTTAATGGCATTGTCAATGAGGTTGCTGAACAGCTGGTTCAACAATTTCTCATCCCCGTAACAGTCATGGAGCTCTTCCATCAGGGTATGGGTATTTATGTCTTCAAGCTGAAAAGAAAGTTCCTGAAGTACCCTGCTGATCAATCCATTCATATCGCACCTGCCAATGGTCATTTTTTCCCGCCCTGTGCGTGAAATAGCAAGCAGCCCTTCGATGAGTTTATCCATTTTTTCAACACTGGAATCTATTATTCCCAAACTCCGGGGAACAGATTCACCCAGCAGGAGGCGCAACTCATTGTAAAGGGTCTCATCCTTAAATTGCTCTACCGAAATGGTTTTATTCAATTGACTGATCTGGTTTATGATCCGGTCACTAAATCCCTGAACATTCACCAACGGCGACCGTAAATCGTGAGAAACCACAGACAGAAAAGTCTCCATTTCCTTGTTTTTTATACGGATCATTTCCTCAGCCACTTTTCGTTTGGAGATATCAAAAATGAACCCTTCCAGGTAAAGTAACTCCCCATCCATATTAAACACACCATTCCCACTTTCCCACACCCACCTGATCTCACCACTGGCATGCAATATCCTGTATTCATGATTGAAATGCTTTTTGAGCATAATGGCCTGATCCCATTTGGATCTGATCTTTTCCAGATCCTCCGGATGAATTATTTCTGCAAAAGATTTTCTCTCGTTAAACAACAGGTCATCAGGTTTGTAGCCTGTTATTTGCTCACAAACATCTGTAATGTATAACAACGTATACTTTTCATCATTTGAACACCGGTATACAAACCCCGGAAGGTTTGAAATCACCCCTTCGAGCTGCCGTTCATTTTCCCTTAACTTTTCTTCTATCCGTCTTCTGATCTTCAAATCGGCTGCAAGCTTATCACTCAAATCAATCAGATCCTTTTGTTTGGTTTCCAGCTTTTTATTGAATTTTCTTAACTGGTAATTCCATAAAAAGATCAGTAAAATAACCACCAGAAACAGCAACCCAATCTGTATCAGCAGGCGATAATTTACAGGGGTTACCATTTCAATAGACACATGGTTATTAATGGCTTGTTGTACTTCCTGGGGAGTTAGGGTTGCAATGGCATCATTGAGAATATCCCTGAGCTCCACTTCGTCTTTTGCAACCCCCATTCTCAATTCATTGACCATACCGGGCATCTGACCGGCTATCTTGAGGTTGAACCAGGCCTCTTTTTTTATTACATAAGCAGCCATGGTCAGTGAACGCAAAGTCATGTCAGCCTTCCGCTCATTTACCATCTGAAAAGCGGCTGTTTCGTCTTCGGTGTAAAGGATCTCCAGGTTGGGATAATTTCGTCTGATCCTTTCTTCGATACTTGTTCCGAGCGGTAAAGCAACGGTTTTATCCATAAGCCCGGCTGGATCAGAAATAAAATCATGCTCTTCCCGGGTGATAAAAACGTTATGCTCACGAAAATAAGGCTCAGTAAAAATCAGCCATTCTTCCCGATCCGGGGTTTTATTCAGGAATCCAAGCACCATGCATTTCCCTTCACGGGAAAATTTAAGACTCTCTCCCCATGTTTGGGTGGGGATCAGCTCAAAGCGTACGTTGGCCCTTTTACCGATCAGAGCTATCAAATCAGCAGCAATCCCGGTAAACCGGCCCGATTCATCCACCTTTTCAAACGGCTCCCAGTCAGGATCTACACAAAGTGTCACTGTTTTTACCGGAGTTGAACCTTCATCCCATTCAGCTCCTAAATAAAATGATCCTGAAGCACCAAACAACCCGGATGCTAAAAGCAACAGGAAGCTAAGAAGAGATAATGCTTTGGTTTTTGCGGTCATATCAGTTACTATTACACCCTGATTAGGGTTAGGGCGTTAAAAATAACCAAAACTACCGTACAAAAACTAGTGGAAACACGGAATATTTCCTTCGGATATCCGGATCCATTACCTGCATAATGGGTATGAAAAGCTATCTGCAAACTCAGCAGAGATATGCACATCCTGGTGGTACATCAACTTCCAACCAATTTAACCAACAAACATACCTACTTAACAAACAACTGCTTATTCTTCTTTCGTAGCGTATATCTGTTCCTCCCCTTTCATCCATACCAAAACCTTTCTTTGTGTTGAAAGGATGATCTGGTACATACAGGGCACAATTACCAGGGTAAGAAACGTAGCAACAGTAAGTCCGAAAATAACGGTCCAGGACATGGGGCCCCAGAAAGCGGCATTGTCGCCACCAAAAAAGATCTGGGGGTTGAGATCGGTCATAAGGGTTACAAAATTAATATTGAGCCCGATGGCCAGGGGTATAAGGCCCAATACCGTAGTAATAGCAGTCAGTACCACCGGCCTGAAACGCGTTTCACCGGCCTGCTGGATACACTGAAGTGATTCTTCGGGGGTTAGGTATTTATTTTCAACTATTTTCAGATCGGCCTTTTTTTGCTCATGGAGGTAATCGGTAAAGTCGATCAATACGATGGCATTGTTCACCACTACCCCGGCAAGGCTTATGATGCCCACTCCGGTCATGATGATCACAAATTCCATATTAAACAGTGCCAGGCCGAAAAACACCCCGGCAGTGCTGAATATTACACTCCCGATAATAATAAAAGGCTTAAATACCGAATTGAACTGGGTAACCAGGATGATCCCAATAAGTGATACAGCAATAAGCAGGGCTGTTACCAGGAACGCAAAGGACTCTTCCTGTTCCTGCTGTTCGCCTGTAAAAGCATAACCATAGCCTTCGGGCATTTCAAAATCACTGAGCAGTTCCCTGAGTTGCTGATTGATCCGCGTGGCATTGTATCCGGGCAGCACGTTGGAACTGAGGGTGATCACCCTTCTGAGGTCAATCCTGTTCACCGCTCCGTAGGTTTTGCTGAATTCAACATCTGCCACGGCAGAAATAGG
>SLIL01000329.1 GCA_007135645.1 Bacteroidales bacterium | reverse complement strand
GATTCATCGATTGCAACCCTGCAGCAGTAAAAGCCTATGGCTTCAGCAGCTATGAAGAAACGCTTACAAAAACCCCCATCGATATTTCAGCACCAATACAGTATGATGGAAAACCCTCAGCAGAAAAAATTAAGACAATAACCGCATATGCCCATAAAAAAGGATCCCTGGTGTTTGAGTGGAGGCACCAACGCCCCGACGGAACCATCTGGGATGCTGAAGTGAACTTGTTAAGTTTCCGGGTAAAGGAGCGGGAAATGCTTCAGTTTTCACTGGTGGACATAACAGAGAGAAAACGGATAGCGCAAAGTATTGCACAAAGTGAAAAGCGCGCTCAAATGCAAAAAGACACCATTGCTTCCCTGGCCACAGATAAAAGTCTTGCGGAAAAAGATTTGATCAGTGCCTTTGACAGCATTACCAGGGCAGTCTCAGAAACTGCAGGAGTAGAATCTGCCAGTATCTGGCTGTTCAACGAAGATCTTAGCCTGTTGCAGTGCATTTCAAATTATCAACGCAGCAGCAAAACCCACATCTCTCGTCAGCCGCTCAAAGCCAGGGATTATCCGATGTATTTCAAAGCCATCACTACCGAAAGCCGTATTGACGCCAATCATGCACAGACTGACATACGAACGCAGGAATTTACCAGCAATTATTTAATCCCCAATGGAATAACCTCCATGCTTGATGCAGGTATTTCTTCAGAAAACAAGCTCCTGGGGGTAGTTTGTCTTGAACATGCAGGGAATCCCAGGATATGGCAGCCCGATGAAGAGGCTTTTGCCAGCACTGTAGCGGCAATAGTTTCGCAGATCATTGCAAACCAGGAGCGAAAAATGGCCGAAGAAGCCCTTATCCTGGCTAAAGAGAAAGCTGAAAGGGGTGAAGAAAAACTGCAGACAATGTATTCTGAGTTAAAAATTGCTGAAGAAGAAGCACGGGCTACCAATGAAGAACTCCGTTCCACATCTGAGGCATTGGCTCAAAACATTCAGGAACTGGAGCTGGCCAATGAGAAGTACCGCTTGCTGGGCGAAAATGTACCGGGGGTGATCTATCTGTGCAACTATCAACCGGAATGGGAAATGGTTTATGTAAATGATCAGGTAGAACAGCTAACCGGCTATAAAAAAGAAGAGTTCCTGAACCAGTCTGTAAGATTTGCCACCATTTGCCACCCTGATGATCACAGCCATACGACCGAAGTAATTGCCAGTACACTTGACCTGGGAAAACCTTTTCACATCCAATACCGCATAAAACATAAAAACGGTGAATGGCGATGGGTGGATGAATATGGAGTAGGAATTAAGCGAGAAGGAAAGTTTATGTGGATTGAAGGGTTTATTGCAGATATTACAGTTAAGAAAAAAACAGAACTTGAGCTGCAACAATATCAGAACCATCTTGAAAAGCTGGTAGATGAGCGAACCCTTGAACTGGCCGCTACCAATAAGGAATTGAAAGAAAGTAACGAAGAACTGGTTGCACAACGCGAAACCCTTGAAAAAACGCTTAACGACCTCAAGGTTACCCAGGATCAGCTTATTCAGGCCGAAAAAATGGCCTCACTGGGAATCCTGACAGCCGGCGTGGCACATGAAATCAACAACCCGTTGAATTACATTTACAATGGCACAGTAGCCATAGAAAGCTTTATTCTGGATCACTATACCAAAGAAGCAGAGGAAATCATGCCGCTTTTTGAAGCAATAAACAAGGGGGTAAAGCGCATTTCTGAGATCATTAAAAGCATGAACAAATACAGCCGAAGCGAAAAATTGCCCCATAGTTTGTGCAACCTGCAGGAAATCATTGATGATTGCCTGATCATGCTTTTCAATAAATACAAAAACAGGATTGAGATTGTAAAAAAATACCCTGAAAAACCTTCACTTACCATAGCAAATGAAGGACAACTGCACCAGGCATTTTTAAATATTATTGCCAATGCTGTGCAGGCAATCACTGACAAAGGAAAGATCACCATTGAAATTGAAAATAAAAACAATGAATTCATTATTGTTGTAGCCGATACCGGTGCAGGAATTGCGGAAGAGAACCTCAGGCATGTTTTTGATCCCTTCTTTACCACAAAAGACCCTGGCGAAGGAACAGGCCTTGGACTGGCTATTACCAAAAGAATTATCAATGACCACCAGGGTATTATCACATGCACCTCCAGCCTCAATAAAGGAACTCAGTTTCTGATCCAGCTTCCTTTGAGAGCTTCTTAGAAGACTCCCCCCATATTCAGCAGCTTTTTCTTTAATTACCTACGATATTTCGTGCACCTCTGAAATATCGTAGTTTTTTTACATTCACCATAACCCCCTCACCCATACTTATCTTCCTGATTTTGTGATAACTATAATTCATGGCACAAAAAATGAAATTGAGTGTGCGTTTAAAAATCGCGTTCACTAAAACCAACCTTGAAATTCATGCAAAATTCAATGAACGAAACTACAGATCAAAAACCTAAAGGCATCGGCACTTATCTTTCATTTCTACTGGGCAAACAGGTCTTTGCCATAAATGTAGCCCATGTAGAAGAGATCATTAAAATGAGACCCCTCACAAGGGTTCCGGGGTCATCTTCAGTTATAGAAGGAATTGTCAATCTCCGGGGAAAGGCTGTTCCGGTAATTGACATCAGAGAGCGACTCACCATCAAGGGAGAGAAAATTAATAACGATCATTACATTCTTATCATATCGCTGGCTATTAAAAAAGAGACAGTAAGAGTAGGTATACTGGTTGAGGATGTGGAAGAAGTTTTTGAGTTTTTTGACAACAAAGTTAAACCTGTTCCTTCACTGGGCTCCCTGTTTGATCCTGGCTACCTGGAAGGATCTGTGCAAACAGAGGAACATCCCTTTATCATGATTCTCAATGTAAACTACATATTCTCAGCGGATGACATCATCCTTCTGCATGATGCGGAGCAAAAGGCTCTTAAAAAACAAGCCAAATCAGAGAAGGATCTCCAGCCAGCCTGAAAGAGAAATAACTGTAATCTATTTATAACCTGCAAAAATTCAGTACTATGTTCATCAACACTTTAAAACTTATTGCCATATGCATGGTGCTTCTGATAAAGATGACCTTTTCATCACAGGCACAGAGCAGTTTTCACATTGAAGCAGATGTGGTATCTAATTACGTTTGGCGTGGCCAGATGATCAATTCAAACCTCAACATCCAGCCCACCCTGGCTTATACCAGCCCCGGCGAGGTATTTACACTAGGTGCATGGGGTAGTTACGGGGTTGGCAGCTATTACAGCGAGATCAACCTCTTTGCCTCTCTATCACTCGGACCAGTTACGTTATCGCTGGTTGACTATTTCGTAGACTCACCCATCGAAAGTCCGGGATTTTTTGATTATAAAAAACAATCCACTGCTCATGCCCTTGAGGTGATTGGTGAATGGGAGGTTTCAGAGAATTTCCCTTTGCTCCTTACCTGGGGTACTTTCATATTCGGAGACGACCTGAATGCAAATGAAGAACGAATGTTCTCTTCTTACCTGGAAACGGCTTACGGATTTGAGTTGGAAACTACCACATTCCATGTATTCATGGGAGTAACCCCCTGGGAAAGTTTCTATGCAGAAAGCTTTAACCCCATTAATATTGGGTTTGGTGCAGAGAAAAGCATTGCCATTAATGGTCACTTTTCCATCCCGGTGAGTGCTTCACTAAGCTACAACCCCTACGAAGACAGGGTATTTATGGTATTGGGAATATCCTTCTGAAAAAATTAAGAAACAATTAAATTATCAACATACTTTAAAACTATACCTTATGAAAAACCAGCGTATTAACGAACGATTAACAGGCCAGAACAGCATCACCAAAAGACTTATTATCAACATCCTTGGAGCAGTATTCTTGATGAATATGATCCTGTTGGGTTTGATTGTTTATGAAACTGCTGACAAAGGAAGTTCCTTTGCCGATGAGATTGCTGTTCACCGCTCAGAGAGTGTGGCAATGGATGTAAAAGGCTACATTGACCAGTCCATTGAAACAACTGCTACACTGGCCAGCACACTGAATACATTGCGCAAATCCGGCAATGTTTCCCGCGAGGATATTTCCCTGATCCTTAAGGATGTATTGGGAAGCAACAGCGAGTATCTTGCCCTTTGGACTATTTGGGAAGAGAATGCATTCGACGGTAGAGACAATGATTATATGAACCACCCGCAATTTACTGAGACCGCTGGCAGAATGAATCTGTCCTTTTACAAGGATGGCAATACCATTTTGCAGGAGGTAGCAGAAATTGAGGATTATGATGAGGATTATTATGTAATCCCTAAACAACGTCGCAGAAGAACTGTCACTCCTCCTTATTTTTATTCCTTTACCGATAACCCTGCTGATGAGATCTACATGACCAGCGTAGTAGTTCCCATCATGGAAAGAAATACATTCCTGGGAGTTATTGGCCTTGACATTAGCCTGGAAAGACTTAGCAGCATGGTCAATGAGCTTGAACTTTATCAGTCGGGTCGGGCATCAGTGATTTCCAATGATCTTCAAATTGCTGCACATCAGGATTACTCCTTACGTGGACAACAGGTTAACAACTTTCTCAAGGTTGACAGAGAACAGTCGGTGGATGCTATTCTTAACGGATCGAGCCATATCCTCAGAGACAAAAAGGAAGAGAACCTGCTGAGAACCTTCACTCCATTGGTTTTCAACCAGATCGATGAGCCATGGTCAATAATGGTGGAAGTACCCCTTAGAGAAGTGAACAGGGCCCTTGTTATATTGCTTGTTTTCATGGGGATCATGGGAGTTGTAAGTCTGATTGTGATTGCACTGGTAGTGTGGACCATTTCCCGAAAGATCACCAGGCCCATCATCAGCACCATAAGTTCTGTTGAACAGGTAGCTGAAGGCAACCTGGATGCAGAAATCAATTATACCGAACGAAAGGATGAGATAGGCCAACTGGCCAGCGCACTGCAAACACTGGTGGAAAAACTTAAAGAGATCCTGGGTGGTGTAAAAGAAGGCTCCGATAATGTAGCAGCGGCAAGCCAGCAGGTTTCTTCCACAGCACAGCAGATCAGCGAAGGAGGCACAGAACAGGCATCATCGGTAGAGGAGGTAAGCTCTTCCATGGAGCAAATGGTTGCAAATATCAGCCAGAATACGGATAATGCCAGGGAAACTGAAAAAATAGCCCGAAAAGTATCATCCGGAATACAAAATGTGAGCGAAGCTTCGCAGGAGAGCTTGCAATCGGTAAAAACCATCGCACAAAAAATCTCTGTTATCTCCGAGATCTCCAGGCAAACCAATATCCTTGCCCTTAATGCTGCAGTAGAAGCTGCAAGAGCAGGTGAGCACGGAAGAGGATTTGCCGTGGTAGCCGCCGAGGTTAGAAAACTGGCTGAAACAAGCAAAGCAGCAGCAGATGAGATCAATGCCCTCGCGGTGAAAAGTGTGGATGTTACCGAGAAGGCAGGTCAAATGATGGGTTCATTAATGCCTGAACTGAATAAAACCACCCAACTGATCAGTGAAGTAACTGCTGCAAGTATAGAACAGAATTCGGGAGCAGAGCAGGTTAATTCGGCTATTGTTCAGCTCAACCAGATCACCCAGCAAAATGCTGCTTCCAGCGAAGAAATGGCCGCCTCCAGCGAACAGCTGGCCAAGCAGGCTGAATACCTGATGGAAATGGTTTCTTACTTCAGAATTGAATCTCAGAAGAAAAAGGAAAAACAAACCTCCAGGCCATCAAACGGGCATCATTCACAGAAATCCAACGGATGGCACTCCGGTGAAAACCAGGCTCCCCTCAAAAAGATTGCCCAAAATGGTTTCAGCCTTCAAATGGACAACAGTACAGACAGCCAATATGAAAAGTTCTGAACAACAAAAAACCGTTGATTCATAATTTCAATCTCCTCCATATCCCTATCTGATCAATGATTTTAATTTCAGGGGAAATAAAAAGCCCGGCTGCTGGCCGGGCTTTTGCTTTGGTGATTCCGCTTCTTTTTAGCCTTTTTAAGTGTATCATAATGGCAACAGGATACTTATTTATCTACACTTATTAAGACTTCCTCTTGCGAATCTATAGAAGAAAAATGTCATTATTTGAGCCCGTTTAAATCAACGAATTAATCTTTTGATACTTTCAATTATTCTTTGATATCGATCATTCCTTGTTTCGTAAAATAAATTACCATAAACAGCTTCCTGCATAACTCTATCATCCAGTATCTTTTGCAAATTATCTGTCAGGTATTTTTTAACATCCTTCGTAGATTTTTGTAATTGGTCAACAATATCCAAACGGTTATCCAGGATATAAACAATATCTTCGAAATCATGACTTGTCCTTGGGTCTCTGACACCTCGATCATTAAAAGCTGCAAATTTTGATGCTAAAAAATAGGATATAGGAAGGATTTTTATTTGCTGATCTTCAACAACTACTGATTCACTTTTCTTAAAGCCTGGTGCAAACCAAGGATTTGCAGGAGCCCAACCAATAGCTTTGGTGCTCATTACATCCACCTTAATGTCGTCATATCGAAAACGGCAGACAATATTATCCTCAGCCGTTTGCCGAAAGCCTTTTTTCACCAATGATTCTCGAATGCTTTCCAATTGAATAAGTGAAACAATTTGCATGCTTATATCCAGGTCTTTTGTTGGACGTACATCTTCTGCTGCAGGATTATTTACATATAAACTTACTACTGCACCGCCAACATAAACTACTTTTTCATTCAGCTCATTCAAAGCAATGGCTATTGTTTTTATAATATTCCTGTTAATGGCAGTGTTTTTTAGCATAAGCGTATTTTTAATTCCTCAATTGCAAGTTTTCTTTCACGTGCTCTTCCCAATCGCAAGGCATCACATAGTGCCAGCAACTCATGCAGTTTATTGTCCTGTAAACATGCTTGTGGTACTGAAGGGTGCAATGGTTCAACGGCTTGTCCTCTTACCAGGCCATCTGAAAATGGCCAAACCACTTGCTCATCACTCATTATTTCATTTACAAGCGGTTGAGCAGACCATGCAGTAGGCATACCCCGCACCAATGCACCCGGATGCTGGGGATAAACAAACTTAAAACCATGCTCCAGAAAATCAAGCAGCGAAGCATTCATAAGACGTTTTTTATCAGGGCTGATTAAACCAGCAATAGCAGAACGATTAAGGCTTTCACTCACCTCACTGGCACTGATCTTCAGCTCTGTTGCCAGGTCTTTCATTAACCATTGCCCACCTTCTTTTACAGCTATCTTTAGTAAGATAACTATATCATGTGGTCGCATGCCGTTGTGCTTTTTCATTCGAATAAATTTGTTTTAAGTTGTTGAATGGAACCCACTTACATCATATTCATTGTCTTTTGTGAGCGCTCGGTGCTCATGTGGGTTTCATCTGTTTATAATTTTATTAAGTCGGTCAGATGGAGCTCGCCAACAATAACGGACACAAGTGATTTAGAGTTGTTGCGAAAGTATAATCATTCGCGTGTGTGTCCAAATTTTGGTCATGGCTCGGTTCATCTTATTATAATTTGATTAAATAGGTCAGATGGAGCTCACCAACAATTACCAACACAATTATTTTGAAGTTGCTGCGAAATTATAATCATCCGCATGTGTGTCAAAATTTTTGTGATGGCTCGGTTCATCTTTTTCTTACAAAGATAAGATTATTTTACTATTCGCGAATTGCGAATTGCAAATCGCTGAAAAACTTACCTCTAACTACTTTTTAACACAGAGGTTTATATCATGAATTCTTCTTTTGGTTAATAAATGAATAACCTGATTGCAAACTCG
>SLIL01000069.1 GCA_007135645.1 Bacteroidales bacterium | reverse complement strand
TTTGCAAAAAATGGAAGAATCTTCCTTTTAAAATCAGGTGTATTTACATGCTTAAAACAGTAAAAAATCATTGCATAAATGGCTATCTTTACACTCTTAACTTCACTTCGAAAAATTATTTTAATATTGTTTCTTAAACCATTGAATCATCAAAAAGACCTTCCATTATGAATACCCTTTACACAAAAAAGAAATCCAATATTTTCGTTCTCTCTGCTCTCACGATCCTGTTTTTTACCGCCTCGCTGGGGCTTAAATCATGCGATGAACATGGCAATCTTATTCTGCCCTTAACCGAGGCTGAAATAATCCAGGGATTAAAAGAAGCCCTCAAAGTAGGCACCGATAACACTGTGACACAAACCAATCAGCTCAATGGTTATTTCGGCAACCCATTGATCAAAATTCCATGGCCCGAAGAAGCAGCAGGGGCATACAATTATATCAACAACAATTTGACTGTACTCAGACCGATACTTGACGAGGTGGTATTATTGATGAACCGGGGTGCAGAGGAGGCTTCTGCCAAAGCAAAGCCGATCTTTATCGATGCTATTATGAACATGACCATTCAGGATGCAAGAAACATCCTCAACGGAAACGATAATGCGGCTACCCAATACCTGCACGACCGCACCTATCATTCCCTGCGAAATGCTTTCAGACCTGATATACATGCGGCACTTGAATCGGTAGGTGCCGCTTCTGCATGGTCTTCCATTACATCCGTTTACAACCCCATTGCTACTATAACACCCGGCATCAATCCTATAAATACCGACCTGGCGGATTATACAACAGCAAAAGCACTTGACGGGCTTTTTCTTCTTATAGAAGCCGAAGAAAAGAAAATCAGGACCGATCCTGCAGCCCGGATCAATGATATTCTGAGAAGGGTATTTGGAACTCTGGATAATTAATAATGTTTTTTTTCTTCATTTGCTTTGGTAATTCTATCTCACCCAAAAGTTTTATATATTTTTGCAACTTAAATTGCCTTGCTTTTTAGCATTTGTTTCCGTTATTAAACGATCTGTGCCAATTTGGATTCAAGGCAGGTTCACTTTAGTAAATAATCTCTGATGAGACGGATTTTTCTACTATTTCTGCATATTGTTGTTGCAACGGGACTGAACTACGGGCAGGGTTTTTATGCCAATATTGCAGGCGGCCAAAGCAGCGCTATGGGTTCTGTGTTTTCGGGTTTTGGGAACAACCAGGAAGCTGTATGGCTAAACCCCGCAGCCATGGCAAACATGAATACCCTGATGAGCATCAGCGCAGGAGCATCAATTCCCCTGAGCAGTACCAGTTTCAGAATGCAACCACCATCGGTTTATACTGCCTCCACCGAAGATCGGCTTACATTACCTGCCTATCTTTACGGCAGCTATGAGATAACGGATCGCTTCAGGGTAGGTCTTGCTTTAAACAAACCTTACTCTCATCTGATCAAATGGCAGGAAGAGAATTGGGCCGGCCGTTTTATTGTTAAAGAAATGGACTTTTCACTAACTATAATACAACCGGCAGCCTCTTTTCAATTAACAGAATCAATAGCCGTTGGAGCAGGTTTGGTCTTTTCTTTGGCAGATATCAGGCTTAGAAAGGCTCTTCCGGTAAGAGACCAGAACAGAGAAGGGACTGCAAACTTCTCTGGCACAACTGCAGGCATGGGTTTCAATGCCGGGATTCTTTATAATCCGGTTTCGTGGATCAACCTGTCGGCAAGCTATAAAACAGGTATTAACTCCAGTTTTAGCAAAGCCAAATCCAGCTTCAGCGTTCCGGCATCCCTGTCAGGTTATTTTCCCGAAAACAATCCTCTTACGATCACCTATCCTGTTGCAGCTAATTTAAGTTTTAATATGGGTATGTTACTTAGAGAAAATTTTGATCTCACATTGGGCATCAGCTATATTTTCAGTAAAAACGCCAGTGACGGAACCTTTGACTTTGAAACCAATACAAGGCATTTAAGCAATTTTTCTATTCCCCGGAGCGAAAGAAACGATATCAGTTATCATTTGGGGGCTGAATACAGGATAACAGATTATCTGCATTTGCGTACCGGAGTATATTTCAGACCGGAAAACGGGAATGTAGAATTGATCTCACCGGAAAATCCATTTGGGCAACATGTCGCTTTATCAGGAGGAATATCCATAGCTCCCCTGAATGGATTTTTTACACACCTGGGAGTAGTCTATATGGCCGGATCAGAAATTGAAGGCCAGCTGGAACAGATGGGATTTGGTGGCAGGTACAAAACCAATGTTTTTATTCCAACACTGGGAGTCAGTTTCGACTTTTAATTGAAAATAAATGAAGAATACTTTTCTGATTATATGTAGTCTGTTTGTTTTGTTGCTGGGCTCCTGCGAACCGGAGATCAGTAAATTTTCTCCCGATGCCGGCAATGCTGATTTTTCGGTGTTTGTTTCCATAGGATGTTCACAAACTGCCGGTTTTGCCAATAATGAGCTGTACCGCTCCGGGCAGATTGTTTCCTTTCCCAATATCCTCTCACGCCAGCTGCTTCATGTGGGTGGCGGAGAATTCAGGCAGCCACTTATGAGTGATGATGTGGGATACGGCAACAGGCTGCAGCTGGGATACACCATTGACTGCCTGGGCGACTCAGTGCTTTTGCCTGTAGCAGCAGGTGGTATGCCCGATGAAGGAAGCCTGGGAAATATTTACGGTGATGAAGGACCTTTTCATAATTTTGGTATTCCGGAAGCAAGGATCAGCCAGCTTTTTGACCCCTTAAACACCACATCGGGATCCTTCAATAAGTATTTCTCCCGGTTTGCAAGTTCGTCGGCGACTACCGTTTTATCAGATGTGCTGGCCAGCAATGCTACATTTTTCTCCCTCTGGACAGGAAAGTCTGACATCCTTCATTTTGCTATGAGCGGAGGAACAACCAGCCCGATCATTGAGCCGGATCAGTTCCGATCTTACCTGAATGTCCTGCTTACCCAGTTGCGAAGTATGACCATGCTGGGAGTGGTGGCCAATATCCCCCACGTGCTCTCCTACCCTTATTTCAGCCATATTGATCCACAGGGATTGTGGGTAACAGATACAACACATGCCAACGGGAAAAGAACCACTTTGCCAGGTGAACTGATCCTTCTTCCGGCCGGTGAACAAATAAAATGTCAGGGGCTGGGCAGTGAAAACAATCCCGTGCCCTTGCACCTTTATTTATCAATTGAGGAGGTGAATATTATAAAAAACAGGGTAAATTCATTCAATACGATCATATCTGAAAGGGTTGCACACTATAACCTGGCATTTGCTGATATTCATTCCTTGTTTGCAGAAGTAAATGAGGGAATTGCGGTGGATGGTGTTTCTGTAAATTTTGAGTTTATCTTCGGTGGGTATTTTTCACTGGATGGGGTAAACACCTCCCGCAGGGGTAATGCACTTATTGCCAATGCTTTTATTAATGCCATTAACAGCAGGTATAAATCCGCTGTTCCAAGAGTAAGTATAACCCAGTTTCAGGGCATTGAATATCCATGATACCTATTCAATGATCTGGTAACGTTCCCTGGCTTCAGCTCTTGTGCAGGCATTAAAATGCCACCATTCTGTTTGTATTCCCCAGAAACCGCCATACCTCATTACCCCTCTGAGAAGTTTTCTGTTTTCCACATGCTCAGGTTTCAACAGCCCCTGCTCCAGCAATTCCTGTTCGAGTCTTGGATAAGCAAGCTCCCCCATGTGGTCAAACTCCGTACCCATATCCAGCACTTCTCCCTTATCATTAAGAATGCTAACATCCACGGCTGCACCAAAATTATGGATGGAGCCATTGCGCGGATTGGAAAGAAATTTTATTTTTTCTGAAAACGGAGCGTCAATGGCATCCCACATTCTTTGCTGCACACTTCTTGGCCTGGCAGCATCATACACAATTAACGAATAACCAGGTCTGATGCGCTGAAGATAATGCTGCGATCTTACCAGCATTTCCGCTACATCAGGCTGCAAATAGGCTGTAGTCATCCCTTCGTATACATCTTTTCCCAGAAAATTGTCGGTGGTGGCATACTTCATTTCCACCACGATGCTGGGATCCAGCTTTTGAATATCTACCAGTCCGTGTTCAATCATATTAAGTTCTGTTTGTGAGATGGACTCTCTGAATCCTGTTACAAGGGATTCAATACTTGTTCGCTCAGCAATAGTCATGACCTGCACAACAGGCCGCCTGCCAAGAACAAGGTTCATAAACTCTGCTAATGGATCGTCCTTAAATCCATCCTTCTCTGTGGGTTGTGCAGTTTTATTGCTTTTAAAAAGGGTTGCGGGCTCGCTGCAGGAAAACATAAAACAAGTCAAAACAATCCACAAAGTAAACCGTCTGAAGCCATTGGCGATCATAGGTTTGTAAAAATCTGATAATTTTAGTGAAATTGATTTGAGCATAATCGGAAAACAGGTTATTTTACCAAACTTTTATATATATTTGATGTGAAAACAAAATCGATATGATCAAATTTACAAATAATAAAAAACATGGACACCAGCGAATTCAGAATTGGCGCAAAAGTTGAACACCCCCAGTTTGGTCAGGGGATCATCACCAATGTAACATTAACCACTTACACCGTCTTTTTCATCAACAAAGGAGAAAAAGATATTGCCGCATCGTTTCAGGGGCTCAAACTTATTGCACCTTCCAAAGCTGCTGAAGGGAGTGGCGGCGGGCAGGGTGCGGGCATCAGCCTTCAGGACCTTGAGAAGGTTTTTATCAATGTTCTTCGCCGCTATTCCGACTTTCCCGAACTTGTTGAACTGGGAGACAAATGGAAAAAAGGGCTTATGATCCTGAAGCCCTCCGATGCTAACCTTAAGCCAAAAGAGATACCCGTAGAAACCTTCTTTCATAAAGTCGTCATGGTGCGCGATCGCCTTCGTGTGCTGGAGCAGCGTATAAATGCCAGCGAGGTGCTCAGCGATGAGGAGAAAGTAAACCTGCAGCAATACATTACCCGCTGCTACGGATCACTTACTACATTTAATGTATTGTTTAAGCACAAGCAGCAATACTTTGTTGGAGAAAGAGGCCAGACTGAATAGCATCAGCCGTTGTTCATAAAACCTTGCTCTTCAATTACCCGCAAAAATGCTTTGCTGAAATGGATGTTGTCTTTTTTGGTGTAGCGCTTCTGGGTAAATATCTGTGCAAGGGTTTTTAACTGGTTCTCTTCCAGCAGCTTCGCGGTAAGCTCCAGATTCTCCTTTTCCTGGTATATATCGTCTATATCAGCAGAGGTATAATCAATATACTTTTCATAATGAACGACCCCTTTGGCAGGTAATCTGTCGGCTTTTTCCGGGTCTTCGGCCGGATACCCCACTACCAGTGTGGTTATGGGAACAACCCCTTTGGGCAGATCAAAAAAGTCAATGAGTTTATCGGCCTGGTAGGTTGTGGTGCCCAGGTAGCATATACCCAGCCCGTAAGCCTCTGCAGCTACGGCAGCATTCTGGGCTACCAGCAAGGCATCTATGGCGGCGGTGAAAAATGACAGGAAATTATCGTATCCCGGCTCTGCCTCCCTTTGCTCACACCACTTGTTGAACCGGTTAAAATCGGCACAGAAAGTAAGCAACACCGGGGCCTGCTCAACCATTTTCTGTCCAAAGTGCATTTTGCACAATTCGTTTCTCTTTTCCTGGTCGCGGGTCACAATTACGCTGTAAACCTGCATATTGCCCGTTGTAGAAGCACGAAAGCCGGCTTCAAGGATTATATTCAGAATCTCCTCATCAATGGGGTCGGATTTATAATTGCGAATGGTTTTATGATTTAACAGTGTTTCAATAGTTTGCATAATTTTTCTTGTTTAGGATTTTACGATGCAAACCTACAATTTTTCGCAGGATTTTGAAAGATTTGTTTTGAGCTAAAAGGGCCTTTTGAGGGTATTGCTCTTGGGGAAAAAAGACAATTGCTTTCTTTGCGCAGTCCCTGTTATTGCGGAGTGCTTTCCTGTCTTTGAGAAGATGAGGAAGAATGAAAAACATCGATGGCAACCAGTACAGCCATAAATCCCCAGAATAAAACAGAGGCCTTATCTGTGTCGAGGAAATTGTTGAGAAACCCATGTGTGAGATAAGTGGTAAGTCCCAGGGTAAGGCTCAGGGAAATCCATCTTAATTCGCGTGATTCAGCCCGTTTATAATTTCTTACCCCCGTAACAATGATCCATAAGGCAAGGGCCATAAACAGCAACATCCCGGGCAGGCCCGACTCGGCAAGGGGGCCAAGATACTCACTGTGGGCATTGCCCAGGTCTCCGAAGTTGGTGGTAATAATGGTGCGGTCTTCAGCCAATTGAAAAGGAGCATACACCAGCTGATAGGTTCCCGGCCCCCAACCCACTAAAGGTCGTTCTTCAAACATGCGGTAAGCAGCCCTCCAGCGGTTGATCCGCTCAAGATTGCTGGCATCAGAAGAAATATTGGTAATGGACTGGGCATGCTCCCTGAAATCGCCTGAGGAATCCTGGCGGTTGCGCTCCAGCTGCATGATGATCTGATCCTGCGACAGGTACAACATCCCAAGCATCAGCACTCCTGCAGCTATAATAAACTTGTAATCAATCTTTAACACCAGCACCCAGAATGCACCAAAAGCAGCAAGGATGCTTACCCACGAAGCACGGCTGTAGCTGAAAACAATCCCCATAACGAATATGGCAAAAATGACAAACGATAACCTTCTGCGCAGGGCACTGTACCCCCTGTAGAAAGACATGATGAGAAATACGGGGGCAATAAGTGCTATAACTGCACTGTAGTTGGTGTGGTCATTAAAAAATGGCCTTACCACCCAGGTACCCACCTGCCGGTCAAAATCATACCCGCTGTGAACAATGGTAATGTAAATGATAATAACCACCAGTGAGGCAGCATACAACCACAAAAACGTGCGTATCTTTTCGGGATTTTTAAACAGCTGGATAAGCACAAAATAAAACGGGACCACAAACCAAACCCTGCTGATAAATGCTTTAAAGGAAACCACCGGAATTTCGCTGGTTACCGAAGTAAAAAACATCCAGATCAGATTCAGCACAAGGATAATTGTAACCGGATGCCGGGCAACCCGCTCATCATATTTTTGCTCGTAAAACAGCTTCAGAAAGAAAAGTGCCGTGATGGCCACCAGGATCGGTTCGGTGGGCATATCTATGGTAAATCCCAGGGCATCGTGCCGGTACTTAAAAGTAAAGGGGGTAAGGAAAACCACGGCAAGCAAAAGCTTATCCATGGAAAAGAAGAAAAGAAACATGATAAACAAAGCAGCAGGCAATGCCATAAACCAATAGATCTCATTGGCAATGAAGATCACATTCAATGCAATGAAAGCAAAACCTGCTCCGTAAAAAAGCTTTGTTTTAAAGGTATCGGTCACGGGTAATTGACTTTATAGGCTTATTTTCCGGAAAAGATAATTCCTTTATTCTTAAGATTTTCGTAGGTCATGATCACCAGGGTGCCCATAAACCCGGCAGCAAATGTGGCCACAAAAACAATGAGCCATCGCACCGGATATACTTTCCTTTCTGCCACAAACGCTTCATCAATCAAAAACTTAAAGGGCACAAAATTCTCAAGGTCGGCCCGGGCTTCTTCCATAATGCGCTGGATGCCTGAAAGACTACGACTCACCATTTCCAGGTGTGCTTTCTGAGTCATGAATGTACCACCGTACTCTTTGATCACATCCAGCCTTTCCTCAAGGGCTTGCACCCCTCGCTGATTGCCTGATGACAAATCGATAGCAAGCTGCCGGGTAAGCATCTCAGCCTGTGCTTCGTATTCGTAGATCCCTCTTTCCATTACCATCCTCAGCGAAT
>SLIL01000470.1 GCA_007135645.1 Bacteroidales bacterium | reverse complement strand
CTGGTTTCAAAAAGCTTATTCTGTTTTTCATTATTGCTATTATTGGTTTAATAAATGATTTTTATTAAATGTTTTACTGATTTGGTTGGGTCATGCTACAATGAACGCCAACGATAGCACAACCACATTGTCGAATATATTTTTTTATGTTCATTGTGCTTATTTCCTATTATCTCATATTTCAAAAAAAATAAGAGTAATGCTTGATCAAAAGCTTTGCTAATTTATGGTGGCCTCCCTTTTCTCATAACATTTCCCGTTTTTGAATTGCAAATACAGCCTCAAAAATATAAAAAAATCTTAATTTAAAGTTGGTTATATGGAAATTAACGTTTAAAGCCCGGGGATTTGGAACAACCGCGTCTCTGGGTCCAATAACGGGCCCGACAAGCCCAAAACTCGTTGGAGCCTGCAAAAGCCAGCCAGGCGTGCTGCCCATTCATTTTCCTGAATATCTTAGACAGGCATTCTATTCAACTGTAAAAAAGCCGAAAACACTCCAATGTCAAGCCAAATCGGTTGTCAATTATTCTGGTTATAGTATGAGCCGGATTTTAATGTATGCAACAGTCATGAATGATTCTTGCGAAACTCTCATGGGGTAACACCTTTCATGCTCCTGAACATCCAGTTGAAGTAAGAAGGGGCCGAAAACCCACAGGAGAAGCTGATCTCTTTCATGTTGAGTTTTGTATTTCGGAGCAGATTGGCTGCAAAGTCAACCCTTTCTAATTCTTTAAAAAACCGATTTAACAATTCCGTTACGATTATTTAAATATATTTGCCAATATCATTTTTACAAATCCGACAACAACCCTTTATTTTCACAACTATTGAAAAATTTTACTGCCAGGTTAATTGTACTGTTCCTTTTTTTGATTGTTCTTGCAAATGGCAAAGCGCAAAATATCCATGTCATTTCCAGAAGCGAACACATACAGGTGCTTAGCGACACCACCTACAGGGTAGATGTTACCGTGCTCTTGAAAGCAAGCGATCAACCGGTGGTGTTTCCGGTTTTTTATGATCAGGAACTGGAAAAGATATCAGACCTGAGGGTCTACAGGCAAAGAAGAAACCAGTTCAGGCTTGTGAGGGATCCTGAAATTGCCGAAGAAACCATAGAGCTTGATTATATAAACAGCAGGAGAGTGAAATTCATTCTTATCCCTCCCGGTGCCGAAGCGAAAGTTGCCTATACCGTTTCCTGCAATGAGCTCATGTATTTTGCCGATCTGCGCTTTTTTTCGCTCTTTGATACCGATACCCTGAAGTACCGGGTAACCGTTCCTGAAGAATTCGGGTTTTCCTATACCACAACCCATACCGGTTTGCTGGAACACCTCTCGATAGATTCGCTGAAAACAGCAGGTGCCTGGGAATGGAATATCGAAGTGGTACCTGAAAAAGCAGATCCTGACCCGTTGATGTTCTTTGGGATTTACAGAGACAGGAAATTGCCCATCATGCGGACTGTGGTAGTACCTGAGGAATATAAAAACAGGGAGGTGACCTATCTGAACGATTGGTATCTGGGTAAGCGGGAGGCCGTAAACGGACTGGATTCCCTTGCCAGGGCAAAGATCGATGAGCTCACGGATGGCATCACCGAGCCGGAGCTTATTATGGAAATCCTGTTTGACTTTGTAAAAACCAGTTTTAAGTATGTTTCCATACAGATTGGAATGGGGGCATTTGTTCCTTCCCCTGCCGATGAGGTTTTTTTAACCAAACAGGGTGATTGCAAGGATTTGTCCAATTTTCTTTGTGAAGCATTGAATTACAAAGGGGTAGAGTGTAATCTTGCCCTGGCAGCCACGTTCAACCATATCAGTGATTGCGATTTTCCTTCACTGGGATCTGCCAATCATATTGTTTCTGTAGCCTGGCTGGATGGCAGGCCTGTTCTTTTAGATCCCACCGATCCCATACATACGCAAAACCATCCCATACAAAGCATGCAGGGCCGGAAGATCCTTATTGTAAGCCCCCGGGGTGGCGAGTTTTTCCAGGTGGAAACGTATCCGCCTCACAACAACAGGGTCAGTTATGATATGCAGTTGCAGGCATGTTCAGATCAGTCACTTTTGTCCGGGGGATTCAGTGTGCAGTATGAAGGGATCTCAGGAAACTTTTTAAAACGCACATTTCTTGATCTGTCTGGCGAAAGAAAACATCGTCTGGCCAGGCAACATTATACAACTGTGTTTAACAATCAGGCTATCCCCGAAATAACTCATCTGGAAGATCAGGAATGGGTTGCTGCCCGGGGAGAACTTTCAATGCGGGGGAAGATCTTTAATGACCGTAACCGGCAATTGATCTTCTTTGACTTTTTGCCCCGCCTGATCGAGAGTGAGCAGAGAGAAACGTTGCTGGAAGGCACTTACATTGGCAATACCATGAGCAAGCATGTCAATGTGATGCTCACCATGGACCGGGATTTTGAACCCTTTGACCTGATCAGCCATGTGCATGAAGAAAATGGAGTGTCCCTGAGTCTTACGATTTCCAACCCTTCTCAAAGGGTTATCCACGTTGAATATGAGTTTATTCTCGATCATATTTACATGGACGAAGAAAATACCGACCTTGTAAACCAGATCCTTAATGCTTTTAAAAAGTTATCCGATGAACCTCTTATCCTTAACATCCAGACTTAGGCAATGCTTCTCCATAGCCTTGGTTTTGCTTATTTGCAGCAGCGTTTCAGCCAGTGATCATAAACCCGATTCTCTGTTTGCAGAACACGTAACCGCAGCTGATGCCTATATGCTGTATGCCTTTACTGATGTCGTCTACACCCAGAGCTGGAGGGCATCCCGAAGGCATACCACCATAGAAAGCAAGATCGTGATCAACAATCGCGCGGGAGTTGAGCAATATGCATTTCTGAATCTGGACAATGATTTTACAAATAAGCTGGAGTCCATAAGCATCAAAACCCTGAAAGCTGACGGCTCAGTGGTGGAGCTGGACTCAAGCCTTGTTTTCAGGCATCAGCCCGAAGAGGGGCCCATGGGCCAGGTCAATTATCCTGTTCCCGGTGTCGAACCTGGAGATACCATTGAGATCTTTATTACTTTCGTGGAAAGATTGCAGGCCAATGAACTGGGAGATTTTATCTTTCTGCACAATGAACTTCCCAGTCTCAGGTCAGAGTACAGCATTACGGTTCCTCCGCATCTGGAAATAAACTATAAATTGTACAATGATTTTCCCGAACCTCAGGTTACAGTGGCTGATACCCTGATTCACTGCCTGTTTAAGGAGGAGTCCATCAGGGGAATTACCGCCGGACAATACTCATGTCCATCATGTGAGCTGGCCTATGTGTATTATAAGATCCTTGATGAGGGCGAAGAGATGAAATCCTGGAAAGATGCTTATAATATTGATTTCAACATCATAAGCCAGCCCATGATGGTTGTCCGCAGAAATTCATCCCATTACAGGCGATGGAAAAGAAGGGTGCTGCGCGAGGCACGCCATGGAACAAAATATGACCATCTTGAATTGTTGTTAACAGATATCCGCGAAAATTTCAGTATGGAACCCCCGGCTATGAACGAGGCTTTCATGTCCAGCGGATATTACATCCGAAACGGGCGCCTTGATCCGGTAAGCATACGAAGACTGTACAGGCAGATCCTGGAAGATCTGGAGATTGATTACTGGGCGGTTTTTGCCCGGAGCAAAAGAAAGGGAAGCATTGACCCTGATTTCATGAGAAGTTCTGAGTCTGATCACCTCTTTTTTGCCTATGAAGATGAAAAAGGTTCTTTGCAGCTGATTTATCCCCATGAGTATTTTTACAGGTTTCAGAAAGGAGAGATCCCTACCTCCCTATACAACACGCAAGCTGTTATTGTGAAACCATACCGTACGGGAGAAATAAGCAGAAGAGACCGTTTCATAAGAAGGGATTTTAACCTGGCCGAAGCAGATTCGGTAATTACTGACCTGATAAAATTGCCGGGCATGGATGCCAGCCTGAATCATTTGCGGCAGATCTACTATTGTGATGTGGATATAAACGACCAGCACACATCATTCAATGCCATTATTTCCCTTTCAGGAGGGTTGTCTACTGACATCCGCGGGTTTCTTGCCATATTGCAGCAGGATCAGGAAGCCAGTGACTTTTTCGACGCCCTTTCAGAATATGAAGGGCAGGATCATCCCATGAAAGTTGATACCGTTACCAGTTTTGATTTAAGAAACCACCGGCCTTTTGTATTTACCATAAATGCTGAAGGTACAGTGCAAAGCGGGATCACATTTATCAATGACAGTATTGTAAGCATTACCCTGGATAATCTGGTCCAGCACAATCAGGTTGAGAGTGATGAAGATTCCATCGATCTGAATTACTATCTGGATTACAGCTATTCAGATCAGCAGATTTTCGTGATAAATTTCCCGTGTAGTATGGAGATAATGGGTTCGGAAGATTACAGCAGGAGCCTGGAAAACGAATATGGAAAATACGCTTTTACTATTCAAACTGTTAACAGCAATCAACTAACCATTCATTCATCTTACTCCATTACCAGAGATGTGATACCCAAAGAAGATTACCATCAGTTAAGGGAGTTGAACGACTTCTTAAGGGAAGCCACAAATCAGCGGATCCTGGTAAAGCTGAAAGAAAATTGACCGGGTTGTCTGGTTAAGGTTTTCGGACCTCATGGACAATTACTCAATACATAAAATACTTCCCTGCCACCTCCATAAATCCGGGAATTTCCTTTGTCCACAGATCCAGGATGTCTTCCACCTTAAAGCGCTGCTGGAATGCCTTGCGCACCTTGTCGGTTCCGCATACCTTGTCAAACATATCCAGGCGGTCGGGCGCTTTTTCAAACACATTGTGTTCGGGATGCATGGCATAGAGCTCCTGCAGTACATAAAACTGCACCAGCGAGAGCGGGATCTGCTGCATATCGGTAATGTGTACCTGAACACCCCGCATACGCTTGTCTTTCATATTGGTATAATAGGGGCGGAAATGGATGGGGCGGAAAATCAATCCCGGGATTTCCAGTTTGTTCAGTCTTTCAGCAAACACTTCTGCATCGCTGAGCCATTCGGTGCCAAAGATCTGGAAGGGGAGGGTGTACCCAACACCAATATTTACGGTGTAAAGTTCGCCCAGAATCCCTGAAACAGGGTAAAAATAGGCTGAATGGGCATGGGGGATATGAGGCGACGACATCACCCAGTGCAACCCGGTATCTTCGAAGGTCATCTCCCTGTTCCACCCTTCCATTTCAATAACGGTAAGTCTGGCCTGCACCCCGTTTTTCAGCATCTTTTCCCCATTAAGAAATTTTGCCAGCTCCCCAACGGTAAAGCCATGCACATAGGGGATCGGAAACTGGCTCACGAAAGAGATAAACCCATCTTCCACCAGCGGGCCTTCAAATTTATTGCCCCCCAGGGGATTGGGCCTGTCAAGCACCACAAATTCGATCCCGTTTTCTGCTGCAGCTTCCATAGCCAGACCCAGGGTGCTGATGTAGGTGTAGGATCGTGAACCAATATCCTGGATATCATACACAAGCACATCCACTCCGTGAAGCATTTCGGGGGTAGGTTTGCGGGTAATGCCATACAGGCTGAACATGGGTACGCCTGTGCGCGGGTCATCCTGGTTCTCCACATATTCACCGGCAGGATAATCCCCCCTTACCCCGTGCTCGGGGCCATAGAGGGCCACCAGCTCCAGCCCTTCGGCTTCCGCCAGGATATCAATGGTGGAGCGCAACTGGCTGTCAACGCCCGTGGGGTTGGTGATCAGGCCCACACGCTTGCCCTGCAGGGGTGCAAAGCCTTGTTCGCGCAATACTTCAATCCCGGTTTTAACCTGGGCATTCAATGTGGTTGTCATGAGCATCATGGCTATCATCAATACGTTTGCAAAATTCTTTATCATTTTTTCAGGGTTTTTATGGTACTTTTTTCGGAATAAACTATCTTTGAAAAATCGGTTTTTTAAAAATTTAAAAAACAAAAATAGTGTTTTTTTTAAATGAGAAACATCTCTTGTGTTTGCCAAATAAAAATATTTTTGTCCTATTTTATATTGTAACATCAACTTAACGGATCCGGATTATGAAAACTAATCGCCTACCCTTCCAGTTTCTGTTGCTTTCTTTGGCACTTTTGGTGCTTTGGGGTTGCGGAACCCCTGAAAAACAGACCGTAAGATTTGCTTTTCTCACAGATATCCATGTGCAGCCTGGCAGCGAAAGCTCCGATCAGCTCAGGGAAATGGTCAGTGAGATCAATTCCCTGGATTTTGACCGGGTGATCATTACCGGCGACCTGAGCAACACAGGTACGGAGGAGGAGCTTCTGAATGTGAAAGAGATCCTTGATGAGCTGGTTATCCCTTACCATATCCTTCCCGGCAACCATGAAACCAACTGGTCAGAAAGTGCGGGGTACAGGTTTATTGAGCTGTGGGGAGATGATAAGTTTGTTTTCCGGGATGGCAGCTTCCTTTTCGTGGGGATCAATACGGGGCCGTTTATGCGCATGGGCGATGGGCATGTAAGGATGGAAGATATCCGTTGGCTTGAAAGAACATTAGAGGAAAACAATACTCCGGGGACACAGGTCCTTTTCTTTTCCCATTATCCCCTGGCAGAAGGGCTGGATCAGTGGTACCTTATTACAGAAATTCTTCAGGAGTACAATACCGTAGCCGCTTTTTGCGGGCACGGACACCGGCTGGAGGTGCTTAATCTCGACGGTATCCCCGGCATTATGGGCCGCGCAAGGGTTTACAGGGGCAGAAATGTTCCCGGTTACAACATTGTTGAGGTAAGTATCGATACCCTTAGGGTTTATGAAAAGATCCTTTCACAACCCAAAGATGAACCGGTTATTTTATTCGCCACAAGCGATCTTGAATTCCTGTCCGAGCGTGAAGTTTCGCCCCTTCCCGATTATTCGTTTAATGATGTTTATCCAGACATTTTTCCATTACACCATTTTACCGATACGGCTTCCATATTTACCGGGCCACTGGTTTTGGGCGACACTGTGGTGGTGTATGGAAACTCAGCCGGACTGCTTAAGGCCATCCGTGTGGCCAGTGAAGAGGTAAAGTGGAAGGTAAGGGCAGAAAGAACATGGTTTTCTACCCCGGTGATCACCGGGCAGGGAATTGTAATAGCCGCCAATGCAGGCGGAGAGGTGTTTGGTATTGATGTCCATAGCGGAGAAATTCTTTGGCAGCAGCTATTTGACGCGGCCATCGTTGCCCCGCCCCTGGTGGATGAAGATCAATTTTTTCTGGGGGTAGGCACGCTGGGAATGTATTGCATGGACATTGCTTCGGGGGAGATCCTCTGGCAATTCGACCAGGTGAATGGACTGATCCAGTCCAGGCCCGCATTAAAGGACGATCACCTGGTATTTACCGCATGGGACCGGAATGTGTATTGCCTGGATAAGCGTACCGGGGCATTGCGCTGGAGCTGGAACAACGACCGCCCCCCGGTATTATTCTCTCCCGGCAACGTGGTGCCCGTTATCAGCCATAACAAGGTGTTTATCGTTGCGCCCGACCGCCACATGACCGCTCTTGATCTGCGCACCGGCGCACAGATCTGGCGCACCAATGAATACCAGGTGCGCGAGTCCATGGGTATATCTCCTGATGGTGAAAATATATTTGCCAAGACGATGGAGAATATGATCATCGCTGTTTCGGCTTCCTCCGATAGATTTCGTACAAACTGGGTGCTGAATGCCGGTTTTGGATACGATCATAATCCTATTCCTTTCCTGGCGCGCGGCCATATGGCCTATACTGCAACCCGCAACGGGCTTGTCATTGCCATAAACACCCAGACACAAAGGGTGGCATGGAGGCATAAGGTGGG
>SLIL01000347.1 GCA_007135645.1 Bacteroidales bacterium | reverse complement strand
TTCGAAGACAGTAGCGGATTAACATTTACCCATAAACTAATCCGTAAGTAATAAGAATAAAAAAGTCCCCGGTTTAAAATGCCGGGGACTTTTATTAGTTAGCAGTTCTTTATATGGCTTTATATGGTTCCAGCTATTCCAACCCTCACCCCACCGGGTAATGCTCATGAAACTTTTTCAGGCGGTACTCCAGGTCGGGGAACTGGTCGCGGCTTACTAATGATACACAGGCGCGCAATCCTTCGGTGCGTTCGCTGCCGGTGATGGCCAGTGAAATGGCGCTGATGCCGTAATAAACGAATTTTTCAATGAGCTCCACACCGCTCATGCCGGGGTAGGATATGGTAAAGAAGAAGCCGTCGGCCAGGGGCAGGTCTTCGTCTTTGTCGTAAACGATCTTGAACCCGTTATCGGTAAACATCTTCTTCATGATCTTTGCCTTTTCGCCGTATTCCTTTACCGGCTCCCAGAAGTTGAATTTGCCTTCGTTGGCTGCCTTCAGCATGGCCAGCAGGGCATACTGCGCCGAGTGGCAGGTGCCGGCACTCAGTGCATATACGGTGCCGAATACCATGGCCCGGCCAAACATATCGGAGTTGTAATAGCGGCACAATCCCTCGGCACGGGTTTCAAAAAGCTTGTCAGAAATGATCATCATACCCACACGCTGCCCTGCATAGCTGAACAGCTTGGAGCTGGATATAAACAGGATATAATTGTCAGTGTATTGGCTTACTGATGGCTGGTAGGGGGGCACTCCCGGTTTGGAGAAATCCTGGCGGAAATCCATGCCGAAATAGGCCAGGTCTTCCATTACGGTAACATTGTATTTGGTGGCCAGCTCACCAATGATCTTCAGCTCTTTCTCGGTAAAACAGATCCACGATGGGTTGTTGGGGTTGGAGTACAGCAACCCGGCAACATTGCCATTTTTTAGGTGGCTTTCCAGTTTTTCCCGCAGCTTTTCGCCCCGGTAATTGTAAACATCGAAGCTGTCGTGCGGTATTCCAAGTACGCGGCATTGTTGCTTATGTACCGGAAAGCCGGGGTCTAGGAAAAGGATGGTTTCTTTTCCCGGGTACATGCGGCTGGTGGTAAGGAAAGCAGCAAAGCTTCCCTGCATACTTCCAACGGTGGGGATGCACGCCCTGGGCGAAACATCGGTATTCATAAACAATTTTACAAACCGGGCAATTTCATTTTTCAGGGGTTTGATGCCGTCAATGTCGGGATAGGTGGCGGCAACGCCACTGCGAAGGGCCTCAATCTCTCCCTCTACCCCGATCTCTGCTGCCGGCAATCCGGGGATACCCATTTCCATTCTTACGTATTTGTCGCCTGTGGCCTCCTCCACGTTGTCGATCAGCCTTTTGATCTCACGGATGGAGGCCCTGCCCACATCTTCAAGGTTTAACTCCTTAATTTGTTTTTGTACTTCATCATAACTGATGGGTGTATCTTTACGCATATGACAGATAATTTTGTGTTTTGAATATATTGATAAAAGGG
Source organism: Bacteroidales bacterium (assembly GCA_007135645.1). Classification (GTDB taxonomy): domain Bacteria; phylum Bacteroidota; class Bacteroidia; order Bacteroidales; family UBA7960; genus SKVR01. The sequence goes on along the minus strand of SLIL01000347.1, from coordinate 6,411 downwards.
TGAAAATGCCGTGTTTTCCTGCGCGGCATTTGCGGTGCAAAATAGCAAAACTTTCCTGATAAAAAAAGCAAAGGCAAAGGAATATTTGTTACCACTCAATCCTTCGATGCATCATTAGGGTAAATGGTTATTCCCTCAAAAATTCTCTCCTTATTTTTCCCTGGCCATTTTCCATACTTCGGTCCAGGTGGGTTCTTTGCCGCTGATGAGGATGGTGATCCTGAAAATCTTGGCCGCAAGCTTCCGTAAAAAATAGAAAGTAGCTGTTAATACGATCAGCGAACCCAGCACTTCATACCAGTAAACCTCGGTAGCTACCCATCTGATAGGCATGGCAGAGGGAGAGGTTAAAGGAAACCAGGACAGAAACACAGCCAGTGAACTGTCGGGTTCACCAATAATGGCAAAAGTAAGGATAACAAAAACAATCGGAAACATCATCAATGAGCTTTTCCCTGAGTTGTTGGGATCAGTTATTATGGATGCGATGGCGGCCATTATAGCGTTCCACATCAGTATGCCCATGAGCGTAAAAGCCAGGAACAGGATAATGGCAGGAACATGCAGGTAGTCTATGATCATTGCGGCTGATGCACCGGTAACGATAAAGTAAACCATCCCTCCCAATATGCTCAGGATAATGTACGTAATCATGGATGAAAGTCCTGTGAGGGTAATTCCAAGGATCTTTCCATCCATCCATACCTGTGGCTTAATGGCCGATACGATCTGCTCGGTGATCTTAAGCATTTTTTCTCCTGTAATAGCCGTAAACTGGTACGCAAAACTCAGAAATATAGCCATGACCATCAATCCGACAAAAAAATAGGCCAGCACCGGTCGTTGGCCCCTTCCGGGCTCATAGATAAATTCTGCTTCCAGCAAAGGGGGCTCCATTACAAATTCAAATTCTGTTTTATCGATACCGCTTGCAGCAAGTCGTGTTACTTGTGTGTACTCATGCAGCAAGTTCTCCAGTGTGGGTACCCGGCGGGATTGTTTGTAAGCAAAAAGGACGAAGCTGCCATCACTTTGTTTTTTTAGCAGCATCCCTTCTTTCTCTTCTTCCATTTGTTGTTTGAGTGCGGGTATTTCATCCTTGCTTACCCATTTGATGTCAAACCTGGTTTCAAGTTTTTCGGCCAGCAAAGGGTCGGTGTTTTGCAGGATAGTTATCTCATGGCGCGTGTCAAATGTTTTGGCAATAAACCTGCTGCCAAAATTGAATACCAGAAAGATTGCAAGGAAGGTTGCAATACCGATGAGTTCATTCTTTAGTTTGTAAAACCGGGTGTACTCCCACCAGGTTACCGTTAAAACTTGTTTGAAATAGTTCATATCGTATATTTTTCAAAAGTATGACTGTTTTGAGGGCAAGCCCAACGCAGCAATTGGCGTTTTCTTGCAGGCATTATTCAGGACTTTTGTTGCTGTATCATATCCAGGAAAATATCATGCAGGTTGGAGTTGTGGCTGCGAATTCCCGTAATGCTATCCACACCTGCAAGTACTCTCATGATCTCACTTATGGTCATTCCCTGCCTGAAGGTGATCTTTACTTTGCCTGCATCTTCAGAAATGGTGTTTTCAGCACCCTCCAGGGTTTCAAATGTTTCCCGGGGCAGATGGTTGTTAAAGCTGACCTCAAGGGTATGTTGTTCAGCTGAGTTTTGATAGATATCTCCCAGCTGTCCGTAAAATACTTCTTTGCCTTTGTTGATGAGAAATACTTTCCTTGCAATTTTCTCCACCAGCTGCATCTGGTGTGAGCTAAGCAGGATGGTAGAGCCCTGTTTATTAAGCTCTTTGATGTACCCGATAAACAGTTCCTGGTTCAGGGGATCCAGTCCTGAAAAGGGCTCATCAAGTATGGCAAAGGCAGGTTTGTGAATGATGGAGGCCACGAACTGCACCTTTTGCTGGTTTCCTTTGGAGAGGGTCTGAAGTTTCTCGTTGGCCCGCTTCTCCAGCTCCAGCCGCTCCAGCCACATCATGGCCTCTTTTTTTGCTTCCGACTGTTTCATCCCCCTGATGGCTCCCATGTAAACCAGCGTACGCAATACCGGCAGATCCAGGTACAGACCTCTCTCTTCGGGCAGATAGCCAATCAGCGATGATGCAGGGAGTGAAGAAGAGTTGCCGTTGAGATTCCAGCTGATCTGACCGCTGTCGGCCTTGATGATATCAAGCAGGATACGCAGGGTTGTGGTTTTTCCGGCACCGTTGGGGCCAAGGAAGGCAAAGATATCGCCCTCTTCCAGGTCAAAAGAGATCCCCTTTACGGCGTGTACTCTTTTGAAGGTTTTACTTAGTTCTTTTACTTCCAGAATTTTTTTGGACATAGCAATATGTTTTAGCGCAAGATGTTACTTTCCTTCCCAAACCATTTGGCACAAAAAACAACAGAAAGGGCCGCAAGGCCAATGAGAGAGACCACTGTCATAAGGTAATGGGGCACGTGTATGGTTCCGGCTATGATCTCTTTGGTGGCAAGGGTGATATTCACAATAGGAATGATGGCCGTAATGGCATTGTACTCCACACCGGGAATCAGACCCAGGGCTGCCGGCAATATTACCAGAAAGGTGAGCGGTGTAACAATACTCTGGGCTTCCTTAAACGTTTTTGCATATATGGTAAGTGGCACGAGTAAACCGGCAAAAAAGATGCACAAGGGGATCAACATCACCAGGAGCATAAGCACAAATCCGACAGTAAGTATGCCCATTACCACGGTCATGATAAAGTCGGGCAGGCTGGCCGAGATCTGCAACCCCACGAACAAGCCCAGTAGTGCCAGCAGTGCTGAGACCAGGCCGGTGAGAGCAATTACGGCCATTTTGCCCATAAGGATCTCAATGCGTGAAACCGGGGCAGTAAGTAATGTTTCCAGGGTGCGGCGCTCCTTCTCTCCGGTAAACAGGTCTATGGCAGGATACATGGCACCGGTAAAACAGAATATGATAAAAATGTAGGGCAGAAATCCCCCGGCAAGTTTGCCAAGCATCTCCTGCCCGGTGGCCACATTGATGGATTCGGTGTGAAAGGGCTTGATGAATGATTGGTTTAGGTCACGTTCTTCCAGTCTTTCGCTTATGATCATGCTTTCGAACCGCGCAAGCAGATTGTCGATCCTGTCTTTGCCGGTAAGCCGTGTGCCCGAGAAAAACATACTGATGGATGCTTCTTCCATGTTTTCAAGGGCTTTTCCAAACCCTGCCGGGATATACAGGCCGTAAACAATACTGTCTGACCTAACCAGCTGTTCCAGTTGTTTCTCGTCATCCATGATAATGAGCTCCAGCCTGTCCTGCATTTGAAAAAACTCTTTAATGCGGGAGTCTTCATCATGACTTACAAAGCCTATGGTCATCAACCGTTCCTGCTCCCGTTCCATAACAGACATTTGCAGCCGGGTAGAGGCAATAAAGATTAACGGGAATACAAGAATAGGTACCAGGACCATGGTGATAATGGTCCGCCTGTCCCTGAGGGTGTCAAGTAGTTCTTTTTTGAAAATGGTGATTGTATTTTTTAGCATGGCATTTTTTTTATTTATGGTGATGGGTAATGGGTAATTTGTAATGGGGCCTCTTTTCTCAACCTCAACCTCAATCTCAACCTCAGCCTTATCCTAAACCATTACCTCGCTTTCATTTACGATACGAATAAATTCTTCGGTCAGATTATCCGTTTGCATCTGGCTGCGGAAGCTTTCCATGGTATCATTGAAAAGGATACGGCCGTTATGGATGATTCCCAGGTCGTCGCACAGCAGATCCACTTCGCTCATGATGTGGGAGGAGAAGATGACTGTTTTGCCCTGATCCTTGCAGTCGCGGATGAGCTCGATGATGTTTTTGGCGGTGATCACATCCAGTCCGGAGGTAGGTTCGTCAAATACCACCACTTCGGGGTCATGGATCATGGTGCGGGTGATGCTCACCTTTTGCCGCATACCGGTAGAAAGCTTCCCTATGCGTTTGTTGGCAAAGTCGTGCATTTTGAGCAGGTCGTACAACCTGTTTTTTCTTTCTTCTATTTCGCGCTTTTCCAACCCGTTGAGCTCTCCAAAATAGCGGATCATCTCGTTGGGGGTAAGCCTTTCATAGAGGCCGGTTGTACCTGTAAGGAAGCCCATTTTTGCCCTGGCTTCAGAAGGATTCTGGTTCAGGTCGATTCCACAGACATTTACCCTACCTGAGGTTGCTTTCAGGATAGTGGCTATAATGCGTAGTGTAGTGGTCTTTCCAGCTCCGTTGGGCCCCAGCAGGCTGTAAACCCTGCCTGGTTTGCATTCAAAGCTTACCTCATGAAGTACTTTTAGGCTGTTTTCCCTTACCTGCAATTCTTCCCGTTGCTTCTTGTTCAGGGGAAACTCTTTGGATAAATTGATGACTTCAATCATTATTTTCTTCTTTTTCGTTGATGCTAAATAATTAAACTACGAGGGGTTAGTCGCTGAATATGTAATAATGTTACATGAAGCACAAAGAATTTTAAACCAGGAAAAGTTGTCCACGGCAAATCCATATTATTAGCGGACTGTTGATAATCAGAACGCGGATGACGCGGATCTTGCGAATTATCACTGATGTAAAAAAATCCGTGTAAAAATCCGTTCAATTTGTGTAATCCGTTTTCATATGGGGTAAAAAAAAGTCCGGGCAATGGGTTTGATCCCTGCCCGGATACAACATATATTTATTGCAATATCCCACTATGGGATTATGTTATCTTGTTTTTTTTAGTAATTATTGTCAGCAAGAAAACTCATGAATTTCAAAAGTGCTTGATAAGAAAGCGTCAAGTGCAAGGCGGGCGATGGCTGAAAAACAGGAGTTTACTTTTCGTAAATGACTGTTTTGAAGACAAGCCCAACGCCGCAATTGGCGTTTTCTTGCAAGCACTAATCAATAAAAGTGGCCACCGGAGGAAGATGCCGATTTAACCACTATAGCATGCCCAATTCCAGCATAGCTGCTTCGCTCATCATGGATTTGTCCCATTCGGGTTCAAATACCAGATCCAGATCAACTTTGGTAATGCCTTGCACATGTTCAACAGCTTCCTTGATCTCGCGGGGCAAGGTGTCTGCCACAGGGCAATTGGGGTTGGTAAGGGTCATTTTTATATAAACAGAGTTGTCGTCATTGACTTTGATCTCGTAGATCAGTCCCAGATCGTAAATGTTTACGGGGATCTCGGGGTCGTATACTGTTTTGAGAGCGTCAATGATGCGCATCTCAAGGTCCATGTAATCGGTCATTTTATTTTGAGTTTAAGAGTTTATAGGTTTAAGAGTTTAAATGTTTATGAGTTTAAAGGTTGAGTCCACTCTAAAAAGTCTTTTTTAAATGCAATTGATAAAACTTCCCTTTATAACTCGCATAAATTCAATAGGTTGCGAGCTCCCCCTCTTAGGGGGATGGGGGGTATTGTACTTTTCGGAGTGGCCTCAAGGTTTAAAAGTTTAAGAGTTTAAGGGTTGAGGCAAGTCTGACAAGTATTTTACCCAAAGTTTGACAAAATTATGTCTCTTTACATTGCAGAATGTTTGTTCGTTGCGATCTCCCCCTCATAGGGGGAAGGGGGGTATTGTACTTTTCGGAGTGCGCCCAGGGCTTAAGAGTTTTAAAGGCTTTCAGTTTAATTATTCATGTAAAAGATATTCTGATTGCAATTTTACGCTTCGTGTTTGGTTTTCAGGGCCAGGGCATAAAGTTTCATTTGCTTGATCATGTTTACCAGTCCGTTGCTACGGGTCTGGGAAAGGTGTTCCTTCAGCCCGATCTCATCAATAAAAGCCAGGTCGGCATCTACGATCTCCTGGGGTGGCTGTCCGGAAAGCACACGCATAAGCAATCCCACAATCCCTTTGGTGATCAGGGCATCGCTGTCGGCTTTAAAGTAAACTTTGCCATCTTTATACTCTGGCAATACCCATACCTGCGACTGGCAACCTTTGATCAGGTAGTCCTGCTTGCGGTACTTTTCATCCAGTGCGTCAACCGACTTGCCTACATCAATGATGTAATTGTATTTATCCATCCAGTCATCAAACAGGGAAAATTCCGACACAATTTCTTCTTCTATTTCTTTGATATTCATTATTATCTGAAGTATTTAAGGGTTTATTTTTGATAATATTTGTAACTCGTTGGTAGTTAGGTGTCAATTGTAAAGCTGATCCTTCTCGTTTTCGTCGAGGCTGAGATCGCTGGCGATTTTAAAGGGCGAAGGCTTAAAAATAAGAAAAAACAGTAACACAATCAACTGCATATAGATCATGTGCATTTCTCCTGTAGCCATAAATCCTACTGCAATCAAAATTCCGGCAAAGTCCATAAGGACAAAACGAATGAGCATGGCCGACTGGTATATCCCAAGTTTTTTTACCAGGGGCAGTGA
>SLIL01000299.1 GCA_007135645.1 Bacteroidales bacterium | reverse complement strand
GTTTTTTATCAGGTTAATTTTTTGCACTACAATACACCCAGAAAGCTATGGACATGGTTTTCGGACCTGTTTGCTGCAGGACTCATTATCCTTGCCTTCACAGGATTATTTGTGCTGAAAGGGAAAAACGGGTTTAACCGCAGAGGTGTTTACTTTGTCTCCACGGGAATTCTCATTCCTATGCTGCTGCTCTATCTATACCTGAATTCCTGATGCAGGCCCTGTTACAATTAAGAGCCGTTTGTTTTTGATACTTGTGGAGAAATCATGTTTTCCGGCTTGAGGATCTCATCGAGCTCTTCTTTGGATAACAATCCCTTTTCCAGCACCAGTTCATAAACCCCTTTGTTGGTTTTCATGGCTTCTTTTGCCACCTGGGTGCAAATATCATAACCCAGTACCGGGTTCAATGCTGTTACCAGTCCAATGCTGTTCATTACTGTCTGCCTGCAATGTTCTTCATTGGCCGTGATGCCTGCTATGCATCTGTGCAACAGGGTTGTCATACCGTTTTTAAGCATTTCGATGGATTCGAAAAGGCTCTGCACCATAATGGGTTCCATAACATTCAGTTCCAGCTGGCCGGATTCGGCGGCCAGGGTAACAGTGAGGTCATTCCCGATCACTTTAAAGGCAATCTGGTTTACCACTTCGGGAATCACCGGATTTACCTTGCCCGGCATTATGGACGAGCCGGGTTGCATGGGGGGCAGGTTGATCTCGTTGAGGCCGGCCCTGGGACCCGATGACATAAGCCTGAGATCATTGCAGATTTTGGAAAGTTTTACTGCCAGACGTTTTACAGTTGCTGAATACATTACAAATGCACCGGTATCCTGCGTTGCTTCCACAAGGTTGGAGGCGAGCCTGATATTAAGGCCTGTTATATGCTGCAGATGATAGATCACTTTGTCGCTGTATCCCGGATGGGCATTGATTCCGGTTCCTATGGCGGTACCTCCCATGTTTACTTCCTTGAGTAGTTTTGCGTTTGCATTCAAACGCTCCACTTCCTCTTCAAGGGTTGTTGCGTATGCTCCAAAGGATTGTCCCAGGGTCATGGGAACAGCATCCTGCAACTGGGTGCGCCCCATTTTTATAATGTGCGAAAACTCCCGTTCCTTTTCCTTCATGCCGTCGATAAGCATCTGGAGTACTTCAGTGAGTTTCTCGTTGCTGGCAATAAGGGCGATCTTTACGGCTGTGGGGTATGCATCGTTGGTAGATTGCGACAGGTTAACATGGTTATTGGGATGACAATACTTATACTCACCCTTTTCGTGGCCCAGATGTTCCAGTGCCCTGTTGGCAATTACCTCATTGGCGTTCATGTTGGTAGAAGTGCCGGCTCCCCCCTGTATCATATCAATAACAAAATGATGGTGGTATTTGCCGTTGATGATCTCATGGCAAGCCCTTACGATGGCATTGGCGATATCATCGGACAACAGGCCAAGCTCCTGGTTGGCCTTTGCCGCAGCCATTTTTACCATTCCAAAGCTGATGATCAGTTCGGGGAAAAAGTTGAGCGTTACACCGCTGATGGTAAAATTCTCGATGCCTCTCATGGTTTGTATGCCATAATACACCTCGGCAGGAACATCCCTGTATCCCAGCAGGTCGTGTTCCTTGCGGGTACGACCCGATTCATACTGGGCTCCCACATTTACCACTTTACTGTTGCTCTGGCGCATGCGGCGCGAGATCACCTTGGAGATCTGCTTGAAGATCTTCAGCGCAATAGCAGTTTCTGAATCAAAAAGAGCAGTAAAATCCTCTTTGGAGATGCAAAGCACCCTGGTTTTCTTAAGGGCCCTGGCATTGGTGGAGTGGGGGGTGTCGGCCATGATGGTCCCTTCTCCAAGAAAATCATAGGTTCCAAAAAAAGTAAGACGCTTCTCTTCACCAAAGGCTGTTTTTTTAAACAGTTCTACCTCTCCATCATAAATAATAAACAGGAATTTATTGGCCGGACTGTTTTCCTGGAATAAATAGGAGCGTGTGTTAAACGTTTTTTCCTGAATTTTACCAATAACAACATTGATTTCACTTTCCTTCAGTTCTCTGAAAAGCTCCACCTTTTTCAGGAAGGTGACCATTTTTGTGTCTTGCATGAATTTGTATTTTAATTTTTATACAAAATAGTGAATTAAGGGTGTGTTGTTGTTATGGTTTTTGAACGATTAATTTTCTGGCAAAGGTATAATCTTTACCTGTTATTCTTACGAAATAGATGCCGTTTTTCAGATCTGATATGTCAAATACCGACTTATTTTCATGTAAGGTCAATATGATCTTTTTAACCTTACTTCCATTAAGTGCAATTATTTCCACATTGTAAGGTTTTTCGTTATTCAGGTCACCAGCAATTGTGACTTTATTTGTTGCCGGGTTGGGAAAAAGCTCAAACCTGTAGTTGTCAGAGAAGGAGAATAACGCATCAGTGTTTGATGGTATTACTCCCTGTAGAGTAAGATCCAATTCTGCGCCGGCATCCAGCCTTCCCCAACCTTTCAAAGGGTTCCAGTCTTCGTTGGTTTTTCCTGCTACTTGTGGTCTTACAGTTTCTTTCAGAATATCATATACAGCGTCTGCATCCAGGCTCATGTCAATGGAGAGCATTAATGTAATGGTTCCTGCAACAAAGGGTGTTGCCATGGAGGTACCGCTCCAGTACCAGGCTGAAAAATGATCGGTATGACTCAGACTTGCAATGTTGTTCCCGGGTGCAACAAAATCAATGTGATCGCCATAGTTGCTCCCACCTCCCCAGGAAAAGGGTGCAGCCCTTTCATCGCGGTTGTTGGTGGCACCAATGGCAAAAACTCCTTCAAAGCCTGCCGGGTAAAAGGTTACATCATTATCATCGTTCATCATGCATGCCACAACAATCAGGTTGTTGTCAAGAGCTTCGTTTACAGCATTATGCAGTGCCGAGCTGTAAGAAGATCCCCCAACACTCATATTGATAACATGCGCTCCATGTTCTATGGCATACTGGATTCCATTGATCCACCATGAATAATAACCTGAGTTGTTTTGATTCAGTACCTTAACTGGCAATATCCGGGTATTCCAATCCGTGCCGGCAATGATGCCGTTATTGTTTCCCTTTGCTGCTGCAATGCTTGCAACACTGGTGCCATGGCCATGATCGTCCTGGAAATTGTTATTGTCTGATACGAAATTATATCCCATATAAACCTTGCCCTGAAAATCCTCGTGGCTGTCGGCGATCCCTGAATCAAGCACTGCAAGGATCAGTTCAGAGTCGCCAGTGGTTATTTCCCACCCCGGAACGGCATTAATGTCTGCACCGGGAATTCCCGCTACACCATTAATGGTTTGCCCGGTATTGAGCAATCCATATTGCAGGTGAAACATCTGGTCGTTTACCGGTGGAGTATTCTTTAAGGATGATATGGCAAAACCAAAATCATCGGAGAAAGAGGGTTTGCCTCCCCCATAGCCAATAAAGTCAGGTTCGGCAAACTCTACCTCTGCATGCTGGTTTAGCAACCTCAAAGCTTGATCTAACACGATATTATCCGACAGATACACCAGATAGAGTTTTTCAGTTTTGCCATAATTCGTTCCCGTGAAAATACTACTCAGCAAAGGCTGGATGGACTTTATGTGATAGTTTTGGAAAAGATCAAATATCCGATCATATATCTGGTCTTTGTTTCCGTTGAATGCCGGATCAAACAATCCGGGTTCAATTATTCGGGACCCTTTTTCTTTCATGAGGATTTGCAGATCATTATGGATCTGTGAATCGTTCTGGAACTGCACCATGATTCTCTTCTCATGTTTCTCCATAGCAATGGAATCAGGAATGAAGATTAAGCAAAGGATCAGCATAAGTAAGTACGTGGCTGTAAGATCTTTGATTTGTCTCCCCTTAAATGTTACGGTGGCACCTCTCAACAATTTTTTCATGGCCATTGGTTTAAATTGTTAATAAAAAGACATTTGTGTAACTTTCTGCTGTGCAGTATTTTCTATGAAATTGTAAAGATCAGGCAGTTATCGCAAAAAAACGATTCTTTCAAATTGCCTGCAACATGCTATGGGTGTAAACCAGCACTTGCTGCACCGGAAATTATGCCCGGAAGTAATAAAAACCAGGTCATTTCCCTGCAAAATGACATGTTGTCCTTTAAAGAAGGGGGAGCAAGAGCGCAGCATTAAAGTTACGCAAAAGAATGCAAAACTATATGTTAAAAGGGCAGATCGTCCGAGGGTTCTCCCGGGTCATCCTCCCATGAGGGTGGGGGGGCTTCCTGATTGCCGACACCGGGAAGGGCATCTGCAGCGCCCGAAGGCCCGGCACCCTGTCCGGCAACGTCGAGTTTCCATACTTTTACGTCGGTATACCAGTTGCCATTATATTCACGGCTTTCTATGTTTATGGACGCGGTTACCTGATCCCCGGGTTTAAGGGAGGCGATGTCAACTTTGTCGTTCCAGTTGGTGATGCAGACTTTTTTGGGGAATGCGTCTTCTGTTTCAATGATGAAATCCTGTTTTTTCCAGCTTCCTCTGGACGATTGCCCGCTTTTAGGCTCAAGCAGTTCAATTATTTTGCCTTGTATTTCCATTGGGTTTTTTGTTTTTGAGTTTAAGGGTACAAAAGTATAAACACTAAGCAGGTTGTCAAAATTTTTCTTCAGAACCTGATATTTTCAATGTCCTCTGTTTTTATTTTGCGCAAAAATATGATCATGACTTGGGTAGTTCATGTTTTTTTGTTTATTTTTATCGGTTTTAAATGGGTTGTATAAGTTGACCAAATCTCGCATTTTAAAGTAAACAGCCATGGCCGAACAAAAGGAAAACAACACATACCCGTCACAAAAGATGGAAGAGTTGATCGACAAGGTTTTTAATGCCACAGACTATTACGACCGTGTTGATGCGCTTAAAGAGATCGATGATCAGGACATTCTGCGTAAGGTAGCAGCCAATGATCCCGATTATTATGTACGGCAAACGGCAACCGAAAAGATTGATGACCCCGATGTGCTAATGCAGATTGCTTTGAATGATACCGACTATTATGTAAGGGTGGCAGCTGTAAAACGTATTTCTGATCCTGCCGTACTGGCGCATATTGTTCTCAAAAGCCAGGAAGACTATTATATCTGCAAGGATGCCCTGTCAAAGATCCATGACGACCAGGTGCTGCTCAGGCTTATCAGTGAGATTACCGACAGGGATATTATGAAAACTGCTGTGGAAGCTATTGAAAGCCAGGATATTCTTGTAGATATTGCCCGCAATCACGAAGATTTTTATATCCGTTCAGATGCACTCAAAAAAGTTACCAGCCAGGAAATTCTTACAGAAGTTGCCCTTAAGGATGAAGATTACTATGTTAGGGCACTTGCCATTGAGCGAATTAACAACGAGGATTTTTTAATTAAAATTGCCCGCGAAGACCCCGACTATTATGTTCGTAACAAGGCTGTGGCAAAGATTGATCATCCTGAAACCCTTGCCGAAATTGTTCGGAAGGACCCCGATTTTGAGGTAAGAAAAAAAGCCATTTCCAGGATACGCAATAAGGGGCTGATTGAACAACTCATTACCGAGGTAGAAGATCATTATATCCTTCGCAAGTTGAAAACCAGGTTGATGGAATTTGGTTGACAGACACTTCATGAGTTTTATTCGTAAACTTTCCAGGATCCTTTTTCAGGTAATATTATTGCTTGCCTGCTTTTCTGTTTATTCACAGGAGAAAAGCAGGCTGGATCATTTTCGCGACCTGTCCCGACCGGAAAAATGGTGGGTGATCACTCATCCCTTTTCTGCTGCCAGGGCACTTGAGATCAGTTTGCATGCCAGGAAAGTTTCAGAGAGACTATCGCAAAATCCTTTTCTTGATGCAGATGGCAGGGGAGGGCAAATTGATGCGTTCAGACATGCTTACTGGATGGCCTTGTTGACCCAGGAGCTCAATGCCAGGCGCGCCTGGAGACTGGGCTATGACCATGAAAAGGGCAATAAACTGGATCATTTGAATAACAAAGGAACCACCAGCCGATGGTTGCCCACGGAGAAAGATTGCACCATGGATATGTTTAACAACGATGCGGGTATTGCCATTGGATTAAAGTATCCTGATGCAACACGCGAAGAAATGAAAAATATCATCATCTCCAAATTATTGAAGGGGCATTTCATCATTTTAAAAAAAGATGATCATGGTTACCTGCTGGATTGTGCCGGCAACAAGATCAACCGCGACCATTATTTTCACAGCTGGGAGAACCCTGTTTGTCTTGTTCCGTCTGATTATAACTCAAGGGCGGCCACTGCTCCCTTTATTAAGTATTTTAAACCTTACTAACCTGCTGTATCATGCTTTTTGTTGAGAACCCTTCTCTTGATCCCTACTTTAATATCGCGGCCGAAGAATACCTGCTGAGAAATTTTGAAAAAGAAATCACCATGATATGGCGTAGCAATGCTTCGGTAATTGTGGGAAAGCATCAGAACACACTGGCTGAGATCAACCTTCCTTATGTTGATAAGCATAAGATACCGGTTGTGCGCAGGCTCTCTGGAGGAGGGACTGTTTTTCATGATCCTGGCAACATCAACTTTACCTTTATCAAAAAAGCCGATAAAAAGAAGCTGGTAGATTTCAAACAACATACAGAGCCGGTGATCAACTTTCTGAATAATATGATGATACCGGCCCGGTTTGAGGGAAAAAATGATTTGAGGGTAAATGGGTTGAAAATTTCAGGAAATGCTGAGCATGTGCACAAGAGCAAGGTTTTGCACCATGGCACCTTGCTCTTTGATTCTGATCTTAACAAGCTGAATAATGCTATCAAAGCCAGGGAGGAAAGGTTTGAAAGCAAGGCTATAAAATCTGTCAGAAGCAAAGTGGCCAACATTTCCGGGTTTCTCGAAGAAAAGATCTCTCGTGAAGTTTTTGAGAAGCATCTGAAAGACTACCTCATGTCCTTTAATACTGAAGCAGAGATCTACAACTTTAACCATACCGACCTGATTGCCATTGAGAAGCTAAAAACCGAGAAATACACAACATGGGAATGGAATTTTGGTTATTCACCGGTTTACAGATTTAAAAATCACCAGCGAGTCAATGGCAGATCCATACAGGTTGAGATGGCCGTTGAAAAAGGATTTGTAACTGTTGTAACAGTTATGGATGGTGAAGATGCCAGTGAAGGGGCAGTTCTTTCTAATATGCTTAAAGGGGCTGCGCACAATCCCGGATCGGTAGAAGCATTGCTTTCTGAAATTAATTATGCAGGTTATAATCAGCTGGCAGACCGGTGGGAGGTGCTGGGGCTATTCTTCTGATAATGCTTCCTCTCCGGGTTTATAGGGTAATTCAATCACATCACCCTCCATAGCAATAATGGTGTTTTCAAATTCCGACTTTGCTTCGGCAAGAAGTTCTGACAACTCATCATACCGGGCCGAATAATGTCCGATCATGAGTTGCCTTACCTGCGCCTGGCTGGCAATTTGAGCTGCCTGCAATGCAGTACAATGCGTTTTTTGCGTAGCAATATCAACCTTATCATGCAAAAAAGTAGCTTCATGATAAAGCAGATCCGCGTGCTTTATCTGTTCAATGTACTTACTGGTGAAGCCGGTATCTGAGCAAAAGGCATAAGAGCGGGGGATAGCCGGAGGCAATGTAAGTTGACTATTGGGAATCACCTCGTTGTTCTTGATTTTCAGATCTTTCCCTGCCTTGATCCTTTTAATGTCTGCCACGGAGATGTTGTATTTTTCGATGGCTTTCTTCCTGATTTTTAAAGGCTCCTGCTTCTCCCTGATTAAAAACCCGTAGGTTTCGATGGTATGCTCCATTTCTATGCTTTCAACCATGATCTGGTTGTCGTGATAGATGATCTGGCCACCTTGCGATATAACATGGTAGCGTATCTCGAAACCGGGCACCAGATTTGAGATGCGGTATTGCAAATCAATGATCTCTTGCATTCCTTGTGGAGAATAAATATGCAGAGGCTTTTTCCTTCCCAGAAGGTGCATGGTGAATATAAGACCGGGCAGCCCCAGGTAATGGTCTCCATGGATATGGGAAATAAAAATGTGATTGATCCCCATCATGGGAAGCTTAAAAATACGCAGCTGTTTTTGAGTCCCTTCAGCACAGTCAAGTAAAAAATTCTTGTTATGGTATTGCACCAGCTGGGTTGTAGTGAGCCTTGCCGAAGTGGGTATTGCAGCTGATGCCCCCAGGATGTGAATTTTAAATGGTGTATTCAAAATGTGTTGCTTTTCTGGTTTCCTTTCTGACTGTTTTCCTTTTGATAGATTGCCAATTACAGGCATGGTAAGTGAATACCCTTTTTATAGTTTATTCATAACTGCCTTTTCGGAGCATTTTACCCTCTTCAACCATTTGCGCTCCCATTGCTATTACGTGCAGAATATTAAAATCATCATCAATAGCCACCACATCCGCATCTTTATCCACCTGGATCCGTCCCTTGGTTTTGAGCCAGAGGATATCTGCAATATTGCTTGTCGCCACCTTAAGAACATCCTCCAGATTCATTTTTTCTTTTTTTACACCATCTGCTATTTCGTCAAAAACTGATTTGGGATAACCCATCTCCAGTCTTACCAGGTTCCCTTTTTCATCAAAACCGGGGAGTGAACCACAGGCATCGCTGGTAAGGGTTATATGCTGCAGGGGGACGCCCGCTTTTACCAGCTCAGAAATGGCGGTTGAAGGTTTTACTTCATATTCGGGGAAATAGGGGTAGGAACTGGCCGTGATATCTAAGTATCCTTTTTTTCCATAAGTCTTTGCATCTTCAAAAATGTAAGTGTTTCGATTGCAATGGGTGGGAAGGAATTGTTTAAAGTTGAGCTCACTCATGGCCACCACTTCGTAGAGGGGCTTAAAGGGGCTTTTGGCATCTCCCATGTGAATGTTTACAATGCCGCATTTGCCACCCAGCATTCCACCCACACGTGCATGTTCTGCCAGCCTGATCAGTTCATGGGCTGTAGGGAAAGAGCTTCGGTGGTCAGAGATCGCAATTTCTCCCACACCAATTACTTCCTCTATCAGGGCAATGTCTCTTCCCACATCGCCCAGTATAGTTGGTGTAGGCACCTGGTAAGAACCGGTATACATCCATGCGCTTACCCCTTCTTGTCTTAGTCCCTTGGCTTTCATGAGCACTGACTCCAGATTCCTGGTCATTCCATCGGTACCCAGGCAGCCTATTACGGTGGTTACACCTGCTTCGAGCATGTGGCTCAGCTGCATTTCGGGAGTGCGGCTGGCCGGTCCGCCTTCACCGCCGGCCCCGGCAATGTGCACATGCGCATCAATAAGCCCCGGAATTACTTTCAAGCCATTAAGATCCAGTACTTTTATATCAATGCCGGCAGGTTCGGGGATTTTTTCGGCAATGGCAACAATTTTTTTTCCGGCGATCAGAATATCTTTTTTCCCTTGCTTCTCAGGAGCGTAAACATCACAGTTTTTTAATAACAACATATGGTTTAATATTTTTCAGGTTGATTTAAGTTATTGATCAGGGCTTCCCTGTCACTGTACACAATATTTGAATACCAGCTCTTTAAGGATTGGTTTAATCAGTTCAATCAATTTCTGGTTTTTGGATGTCTCCTCAAACGTAACAGTTTTAACGGTCTGACTGTTCATGGTTAATTTCATCCCCGAATCGGAGATCTCAAGCAGGTATCCCCCGTCCAGTAGCTGGTTTTTTAAAGTCTCTTCGGCCCAGTTGGGATGATCGAGGATCACCAGATCAGCACCCTGGTGGAAGAAGCCATAGTCATAGATGCTTTCCCTGTTGTGGTTAAAAACAGCAAACTCGGTGCGGGGATGCCTGAGGATGATTTTTACATTCTGATCATGATAACTGTTTTTGAAGAAGTATTTTTCATTAAAGAATACCCCTTCCGTGGTCAGACTGCCAACGGTAATATCTTCTTTCAATACGGTCAATTCTTTGAGGATATCAAGCATGATTTCCTGGGTGATATGATTTCCCGCCACAATAGGTATCCTTGAGCATTCGGGGTTTTTGAAATGTGACATGAGGATAAGCTCCGGGACATTGATGCTGCCACCATAGGCAGGAGCAAGGTGCATAAAAACTCCCGGGCCGGCATTGATCTCGATAATCCCAAAGTTTCCTTCATTCCAGGGTTTTGAGATATCATCAGCCAGTACATCAATGCCCAGGCATTTTACATCAAAAAAGTCAGCAATGGATTCGCACAATTCGATGTTTTTTGGATGAATGTGTTCTGTAACATTTACAGAGACACCCCCAGCTGAAATATTGGCAATTCTTCTCAGGAAAATCCGTTCGCCAGCATCAGGCATCGAATCCAGCTGAAGATTCTGAAGGATCAGATAGTCGATAAGATCTTTGTCAATTTTAATTTTTGCCAGGGGTGACCGCGCATTGTCAAGTCTGATCTCTTTACTGTTTTCTGTCTCTATCAGCTCTTCAATGGTTCTTTGCCCATCGCCATCCACATAGGCGGGCACTCTTTTAAGGGCTGCGGCAAACTTACCGTTTACCGTCAAAAGCCGGTGGTCATGGCCAGTGATATGTTGTTGCACAATGGCGCCATCGAAAAAAGTATTTTCTTTTTCCGCAGAATCAACAATATTCTGGAAAGCAATTTTTACTTCCGATTCATTTTTAATGCCGGTTGTAACACCAATCCCTTTATGCCCTGCCACAGGTTTTACCACCACCGGAAATCCCAGCTTTCGTGCTTCTGAAACGGCCTCCGCCTCCGTAAAACAGTTTCTTCCCTGCGGAGTAGGAAAACCACACATGACAAGAAACTCAGTTACCATATCCTTATACATGGTAAACTCGGTATCCTTAATGCTGTCGGTATGAAAAGTAGTGGAGCGACCTCTCAGTTGTTTTACCCCGTAACCCCATTGAAACTGGTTTTCTTCCTCCAGGAAAAAAACCGGGATATCATTCTTCATGCCTGCTTCTACCATGGCATACAAGGTAGGGCCTCCCAGGATCGACTTGTCAAAAACAGACTGGAGAACTTCAAACTTCTTCGGAAAGTTGAACTCTTTATTTTTGCCTTCATTGATAGCTTTAAACCAGTCGCTTACCAGTATTACAGCATCTTCAGCTGTGTATTCATCCAGAAACTCAATGGCAATCACATAATCTTCACCATCCTCGCTAATGGAGAAATCGTTGATATACAGGTCGATGTCCATTCTCAACACCTGCAGCAATGTGTTGGCAAACAGATCAGCAACGGTTTGAATGTTAAAGGATTTGAGGGATGGAAAGGCCTCAAGGATAAAGGGCTTGTAGAAATCAGCTTCGGGGCCATCGGGTGTAATAAAGAGGTTAAAGACCAAAGCCCTGCTGCTTAAATAGTGATTGGGACCGTAATAGAAATAGAATCTTCTTACATCAAAATCGTTTGCTTGTGCTTTCATAAGCGTATGGTTTGGTTATGGCTGTTGGGTCCTGTTTTCAGGATTTGCCCGCAGGCATTTCTGTTTTTGACAGGGCTGCATTTTGGTAGCCGATGGTGATCCAGTTGTCCATGTCAAACTCAGCTCCATGCTGCAGAAACCCCAAACGTATTCCGTCAATGATGATCCTGTCCTGCTCCTCAATCTTGTCAAAATTGGAAAAAGTAAGGTGTTCGGTGGATACTACTGTAACAATTCCGCTACCTGTTACATAAAACCTGTTATCGGCAGAAATGGTTATGCTGGTATTTTCGCCAATCCCAATTCCTCTGTTGGTATACCCATTGCAAAGAAACTGGGTAAGACGGCCCAGCCTGCCACGGGCTACAAAATGGGTGTCAATGGTGATATTTTCAATAAACCCAAATCCTTCGGCGTATTTTACGGATCCCTTAATAAGCCCTTTGGTATCTCCGTCGTAGGTCATGGGGTTGGCTGCTGCAGAAGCACCGGCAGAGGTTCCGGCAATGGTGAGGCCTTCCTTTTCAAAGCGCTCCCTAATCCGTTCTGTGAGGTGTGTTTTGAGTAGTATTTTGGTTAATCTTACCTGATCGCCACCGGTGAAAAATATCATATCTGCCCTGTCAATCTTTTTCAGATTTTCTGGTGTGGAGGCATCCGAACTTTTTCTTATGTCAAGTATATCTATATTTTTGAGTCCAATATCTCTGAAAGCAAAATAGTAATCCTCACCACACTCCGCGGGATAGAGTGTGGCACTGGGAATGATAACAACATTGCGGGCATTGTTGATCCGCACCAGTTCATTCAGCACAATCTTTTCACCTTTCCTGTCTTCGGCACCACCAATTAAAACAAGGTGTCCTTTATTTTTTATTTTGCCAGTCATTTACAGCAGATATAAATAGTAGATCCTAAAGAAATCGCCAGAAGCGATTAAAAACAAATTTACAGATTTTATTTCTGCTTTGGGTAAAATTATATAATTGCAGGATAACCTTTTTAGTTAAAACACAGTATAATATGACATTAGGGAATAATACTGTATGTAATCTATCTGACCCGTTCAGAAAAAAACGGGGGCGAAAACCGAAAAGCCCACAGAGTAGGTAAATCAAAACCATTAAAAAATTATGGACAACATCTTTTTTACTTTTATTAAGCCAATACTGGCCTATATTGATAAGGGCGACTTTTTCAGAAAGCCGTTTGGCTGGCTTTATCTGATCATCGCGGTGTTAAACCTTCTTTTTCCCATAGCGGTATTGATAGGGGTAATTGACAACAACTTTTTTAAGTTTGCCAACGCCCAGGCTATCACGGTCTTTTTCCTGATATGGCTAATGATCGTGTTTGTAAGCTGGCTTAGCTTTCAGTTATGGTGGCAACGTAGAGAAAAGGTTGTTGCTACTTCCGAAGAAGGGGCCGAATTTGTTGCAACACCGGTTTTTTCTCACCTGATACAAACTTTTGGTGAGTGGCTTGGTATGTGGATAGGGATCGTGGGGTTCTGGTTTGCCCTTGTGGCAACAATCATTCTGGGCAGTGATGCCGGAATGCTGGCCCGCCAGCTTGGAATTCCATTCCTTGAAGCAGGGGTATTGTTTATCATTGTCATGCCCATTTATGGTTTTCTGGTAGTAGTGTTCTTCAGGTTTCTGGCAGAAGTATTCAGGGCACTTACTTCCCTTGCCAATACAGCAAAAAAGCAGTTGAGTTATTTTGAGCCACCAAAATAAAGGCTGCAACCAGAAAGAAATTGACTAAAAACGAGAAAAGCCTCTTCCCTTATCAGGAGGAGGCTTTTGTATATTTAAACCGAACAGGTTTTTTTTGCTATCAGCTCTTGATCACAGCCAGAGAAGGATAACGTTGCTGGAGCAGGTAAAAACCTCCAAAGAAAACACCACTGTAAAACAGGTCGCCAAGCAAAGAACTATGGAAAAAGGGTATGGCCATAGTGTAAGACTGCATTAGTCCGGCAAATGTTTGCGGATAGAAGGGGCTTCCGGCCCACACAGCAAAATTGGTAATTAAAAAGAATAATACGGATGATGCAATTGCTGATCCGGCAACGGTATGAACTTTAACATTTTTACCCAATACATTTCCCAGCAAAACAACCAGCATAAAGCTGACATAAACCGGGATCATGAAACTGTGGAATCCCAGGAAGAGATCGCTGATGAATAATGCAAACAGCGGCACGAAAAAGGCCAGCCATTTTCTGCCCAGGTGAGCTCCTCCAAATAATGCAATAGCCGCAATGGGAGTAAAGTTGGGATAATGGGGTACCAGGCGCATTACTGCAGCGAACAGAATGATACCACTAACAACCAGAACTTTCGTGCTTAATATTTCTTTGAGGTTCATCTTTTATTATGGATTAAGTATAAACTTGATTTCCTATTTCTTTGGCAAAAGTAAAAAATCATTTTCATTTTTAACAATAGAAAAATGCTTTTGTTTTCAGCCAGGGTGCAATTAACGTTTGTCCATAGTCAATTGCTTCAAGAGCCTGGTTGCATTTTCAGATGTTGTAGGTCATTAACAGGCAAAGTTATACCTTTGATCAACCATTAACCATGTTTCCGGGGTTTAATACCTGATGTTTATAAAATCTGTCAAATGAACTGGTACCCGTTTGCCGACACTTTTCTTTTTGTATTTCACCTGGTATTTATCCTTTTCAACTTAACTGGATGGTACTGGAGGCCACTGCGAAGGCTGCATCTTGTGGCTGTCTTGTTAACGCTTGCATCCTGGTTCATTCTTGGCATCTTCTATGGTCTTGGGTATTGCCCATTAACAGATTGGCATTGGGCTGTGCTGCGTCAGATGGGCAGGTATGATCTGCCGGCATCTTATGTAAGCTATCTGCTTCAAAGAGCCTTTGGACTCTATCTGCGCGACAGCCTGGTAGATGCTTTTACCCTGGCAGGAGCCATTTTTGCGCTGATCATGTCTGTGTGGGCAAATTTCTTTCAACATTCAAAGAACAGCCTATGGCAAAAGACAAAAGACAAAAAACAATGAACCAATAAAGTAAATGACACTTTTTTGATTACCCCAACGTATTATTTATCTACTTTTGGCGTATAAATTTATTCAACCTATGATCTATCCCGAATACCTTTCAAACGACCCCTATCTGCAACCCCATGCTGAAGCAATTACCGGCAGATGGCAACGCACATTAGATAAAGAAAAGGAAATAACAGGCCCCCATGGCAACCTATCTGATTTTGCTGTGGGTCATCTTTATTATGGTCTCCATAAGCAGAAAAAAAGCTGGATACTCAGAGAATGGGCCCCCAATGCCACCAAAATCTACCTCATTGGTGATTTTTCTGACTGGCAGCTCAGGGAAGAGTTTGTGTTTCAAAATACCGGGAATGGCAACTGGACGCTTGAACTTCCGCTGAAAACCTTAAAACACGGTGATTATTACAAGCTTCATGTTTGCTGGAACGGAGGTAGTGGTGACCGGATTTCTGCATGGGCGCGCAGGGTGGTTCAGGATGAAAAGACCCATCTGTTTACAGCCCAGGTTTGGGATCCGCAAAAACCTTACAAGTGGAAACATAAAACGCCTGCTAAAAAGAAGGGGTTTATCCCTCTTATTTATGAGGCTCATGTTGGAATGGCCACCGAAGAATACGGCGTAGGAAACTATCAGCATTTCAGAAAAAAAATTCTCCCCTATATTAAAAAACTGGGCTATAACACCATACAATTAATGGCCATCCAGGAGCATCCTTACTATGGATCTTTTGGATATCACGTAAGCAGTTTTTTTGCTGCGTCATCCAGGTTTGGCACACCCGATGAGCTTAAGGCACTGATTGATGATGCCCACGGAATGGGCATTTTTGTCATTATGGATATCGTGCATTCTCACGCAGTGAAAAATGAAGTGGAAGGGATCAGCAGGTACGACGGAACTTTATATCAGTTCTTTCATGATGGCCCCAGGGGAGACCATCCGGCATGGGACAGCAGATGCTTTGATTACGGAAAGAACGAAGTGCTTCATTTTCTGTTGTCCAATTGCAAATTCTGGCTGGATGAATACCGGTTTGATGGATACCGCTTTGACGGAGTTACCAGTATGCTGTATAAGGATCATGGGCTTGGAAGCGCATTTACTGAGTACAGTCAGTATTACAACGGAAATCAGGATGATGATGCCATTGTTTATATTAAACTGGCCAACAAGCTCATTCATCAGGTGAAACCCGATGCTATTTCGGTTGCAGAAGAAATGAGCGGAATGCCCGGACTGGCAACTCCCATTGAGAAAGGAGGGTATGGGTTTGATTACAGGCTTGCTATGGGCATTCCCGATTACTGGATCAAGACCATTAAGGAACAAAAGGTTGAGCAATGGCATGTTGGTGATCTTTATTATAATCTTTCCAACAAACGGGCAGATGAACAGACCATCCATTATGCCGAATCGCACGATCAGGCCCTGGTAGGGGACAAAACCATCATCTTCTGGCTCATGGACAAGGAGATGTATTTTAATATGCATGTAAACCACCAGAACATTGTGGTGGATAATGGGATTGCCCTGCATAAGCTCATCAGATTGATCACTCTGGCAACTTCTGGAAACGGATACCTGAATTTTATGGGCAATGAGTTTGGTCATCCCGAGTGGATCGATTTTCCTGGACAGCACAACAACTGGTCCTATCATTATGCACGCAGATTGTGGAGCCTGGTTGATAATAAAGATTTGAGGTACCGGTTTCTTCATGAATTTGACAAGCAAATGATCCGGTTTTTTAAATCCAGGAATATCCTCAACAAGCCCATCAATTACCCCCGTGTGCAAAATAAAGGTGATCAGGTGCTGATCTTTGAAAGGGGCAAGTATTTGTTTGTTTTCAACTTCAGTCCGTTTAATTCCTATACCGACTATATTTTCGAAGCAGCTAAAGGAACTTACAAAATGGTACTGGATACAGATAGTGATCCCTTTGGTGGGCATGGACGCCAGGATCACCAGGTGATGCACCATAGTTTTAAAAACCCCGGTGGAAAGGCAGTATTAAGTCTTTATATCCCCTCGCTCTCCGGATTTGTGCTGGAAAAGACCTGATCTTTTTCATGCCTCTTTTGATGTAAGATGCATGTTAATCAGATTTTTTGGCTAAATTTGCACACGAAAAACCAACCAATTATTCCAATTAAACAAAGTATATATGGTAAAGAGAATTGCAATTATGGCCGCTATGGTATGGGTGATAGCATCCTGCGGACAGGTTCAGCAAAGCCAGACAGAAACTGCTGAATTAAACAAAATAAAAGAACTTGTTTCTGAGCCCCTGGGGTTTGACGGTAAGCAGGTAAGTTTTGAAGGCATTATTACTCATATTTGCCGTGGCAGCGGTGATAAAATGAGGGTTAACCAGATTGATGACCCTGATTTTAGCATTATGGTAATGCTGGAGCAATATCAAGCACAATTCAATCCTGATTTTGAAGGGATGCAGGTGAAGCTCACAGGATTATTAAAAACACAGGTAATGAATCTTGATCAGGCTGAAGAAAGGCATGACCATGATCATGCACATGATGATGGGCATGAATGCTCATCAACAGAGGAGGCTATCAAAAGGCTTAATGAAAGAGGTGTTACTCCCGATGTAAGAGCATTTGTTGAGTTGAAAAGTTTTGAAATAGTTGACCCCGTGAGCGAAGAAGCTGAAGAAGAGATCGAAGTGGCCGAAGTAGCCCATTCGGGTGGTGGTTGCTGATCCGATCTTTTAGATAAAAGTCTTTTTTTAGTAAATAAAGAAAGGGTGTTTCTCATGGAGGAATATCCTTTCTTTTTTAGTTACAGGCACAAAATTTATTTTCCATTTACCCCACATGACCATTCGCAAAGGATTACAAAGCTGTTTTGACAAATCTCTCCCGGGATTGCCGGCACAGTTGAAAATGGCACCTTTTCACCGTAGAGAAGAACTGATCACTCCCGGCACTATTGACAAAGCCATTAAAAGCAGTGTGCTGATGCTCTTTTATCCAAAGGAGGGAATGGAGCATATTGCTTTCATAAAAAGACCTGTATATAATGGTGTGCATAGCGGTCAAATTGCTTTGCCGGGAGGTAGATGGGAATCAACCGACAAAAGTCTTTATCATACTGCCCTTCGCGAGGCCAGAGAAGAGATCGGTATTGATACCCACCAGGTAAAGCATGTGGGCAAGCTCACCGATCTGTATATTCCCCCCAGTAATTATGTGGTCAGCCCCTTTGTTGCCACCTATGATAAGCAACAAAATTTTGCTCCCGATCCTCAGGAAGTGGATGAAATTCTGGAGGTCCCATTCTCCTTTTTTCTTGAAAAAACCTCCGTAAGAAAAATAAAAATCGAAACTTCAGGTGGGTTGGTCGTAGAAACTCCATGCTTTGATTATAAAGGGAATATCATATGGGGAGCTACTGCTATGATTATGAGTGAAATGGTCATACAGTGGAAATCTACGGTATAATTTGGGTATTTTACGGGGGATATACTTCATTAAATAGGACTAATTTTGAAAAAGTGTTTAAAAGTGTTCTCAGACAGCATTAATCACGGTAATCATCAAAGGAAAAATAATTAATCAATTGATCATCGATCTTTTTAAACCTACAAAAAATTAGTCATGAAAAAATTATTACAGATCTCCAGCGCTTTAATCGTTATGCTTATGTTGGTTTCTACAGCGCAAGCCCAGACCGACGTAAGGATTCAATCCGTATTTTTGTACAACTTTACACGCCTGGTGGCATGGCCCGCCGAATATCAATCCGGCGATTTTATTGTTGCGGTATATGGTAACAGCCCCATGATGCAGGAAGTGCAGGATATGGCAAATACCAAAAGAGCCGGCAGTCAAGCTATTGTTGCGGCCAACTTTAACTCTGTAGATGACATAACAAAATGCCATATTTTGTATGTTCCTTCTAATCAAAGCCGCAGAATCCCCGAAATTGTTGAAGCCCTGAAAGCGAAAAACATTAATGCTCTCGTGGTTTCTGATGCAAGAAACGGGATCAGCAACGGTGCAGTGATTAACTTTACAGTGGTTGATAGCCGTCAGCGTTTTGAGCTTAGCCAGGACAATGCCCGCAGTATGGGGTTAAGTACCGGTGGTGAAATTTCAAGACTTGCAATTCTGGCAGACTAACACAACAATTATATAGCGGCAAACTGTTAATGAGGGGCATTTATTAGTGCCCCTTATTCATTCACGACATTTTTTTCGCAACATTAAGACAATTTTTGTACTTTTAGGCTCCGAAGAAATATATGTTGTAAACCATTAAATCCAATATAAATGAAACTGACAATTGGTAGAAAGTTAACAATTGGTTTTACGATTTTGCTGTTGTTTTTCCTGATAAGTATAGCCTCTGTTTATTTTACCTTAAACAGGGTACAAACCGTAAACGCGAGAAACTCGGATGTTTACGTCCCATCTATGAACCTGCTTATGGAGCTGAAAAACCAGATCGTAGAGTCAGAAAAGCTGATTGGAACATGGATTTTTATTCAAAGTATTGATGATACCAGGGATAAAAATCGTTTACGTGAGCTGCTCAGGGATGATTATCCAAGGTTGCGCGGAGAACTCGATGAAATTGCTCAATCGTGGAATGAAGAGGAACTCAATGAGCTCAACGAGATTTTCAGACTAATTGATGAGTTGTTTGTCACTTACAGGTATGTGATGGATGAATTGTCTGATTTCTCAGCCTATGACGATGTTTGGGTTGTTTTTGAGATCAGGCCGATGATGGAAGACGGAGGAACGATCGTAAGAAACACCACCCAGATCATTGATAACCTGGACAACCTGCTTGATACCCAGGGGGCGATTGTACAAGCAGGACAGGCTGATATGGAGACAACACTGGATCGTTTCCGCAACCTGAGTTATATCATTGCCATTGCTGTAATCATTGGAGGAATTATTATTGCTTCAATCTTTATCAGGATGATCACCAGTCCGGTCAACTATCTTCGCAACATTCTTAACAGGATGGGAGAAGGATGGCTGCCTGATAATCGCCTCAAAGCAAGAGAGGATGAAATTGGTGATATGAGCAATGCCTTGAATTTCCTCATTGAAGGGTTGAAAGAAAAAGTAACCTTTGCTACCGAGATCGGACAAGGAAACTTTCAGCATGAGTTTAAACCGCTTGGAGAGGAGGATACCCTTGGCGTTTCGCTGATTGATATGCGTGAGAGTTTGCGCAGGGCCAAGGAAGAAGAAGAAAAGAGAAAAGTGGAGGATACCAAGCGAAACTGGGCTACCCAGGGAGTGGCAAAATTTGCGGAGTTATTAAGGCAAAACAATGATAACCTGCAGGAGCTATCTTTTAGTATTATCAAAAACCTGGTCAGTTATCTCGATGCCAATCAGGGTGGGGTATTTATTGTTTCTGAAGATACCGATGAACCCAGCCTTGAGCTTAGTGCCTGTTATGCCTATGAAAGAAGAAAATTCCTTAAAAAGACCATAGCCAAAGGCGAAGGACTTGTAGGAACTTGTTTGCAGGAGGGTGAAACAATTTTTCTTACCGATGTGCCCGAGAGCTATGTAAATATTACTTCCGGGCTGGGTGAGTCCAACCCCAGATGCATCCTCATTGTGCCACTCAAGCTCAACGATGAAATATTTGGTGTAATCGAGATAGCCTCATTCAAGGTAATGGAACCCTATCAGATAGAATTTGTGGAGAAGGTTGCAGAATCCATCGCCTCTACCATTTCCAGTGTAAAGATCAATATCCGCACCACTGAGCTGCTACACCAGTCGCAGGAGCAAAGTGAGGAGATGCGTGCACAGGAAGAGGAAATGCGCCAGAATATGGAAGAGATGCACGCCACCCAGGAAGAAATGGAGCGTAAAGAAGTAGAAAGTGATGGGTTCTTCGAGGCCATCAATCAAACCATTCCTTTCATGGAGTTATCCGCTGATTGCAAAGTGAAAAAAATCAATAAGGAATTTTCGGAAATTATTGGATATTCTGAATATGAAGCGGATAATTTCAGCTTCTATAAAGTATTTGATAAGTCCTTCATGGAAAGTCAGGGAATGGCTAATGCCATTGACACCCTGGCTGCAGGGACGCCCCTTGGTGGTGAATTCAGACTTATAAAGCGCAGCGGAAGTACAATATCCGTGAAAGGAAGCTTCAGACATATAAATAATAAATATGGTTCTCCGGTAAAGATCCTGTTTATTTTACAGGATATTGTATCCTAAAAATAAAAAAACCGGGTGATACCGGTTTTTTATTTGCAGATGTTTGCAAGGACTGATAATCCCAATTTTTCATGCTACCCATTCATAAATCCATGTGATAAATAATTGTTTAACCCTGTTTAGTTGTTGTTATTTAGCCTAAACTCCAGAATACCATGATTTCATTTAAAGATATGACCATCAGAAAGAAAATGATGCTATTGATCGTTTCTATCTCTGTGGGAATTTACATTGCCTCTTTTGGTTACCTTTCTCTTTTTATGAGACAAAGTGCTTATCGTCAGGCCTCGGAATACGCTCAAAGCCAAGCCGGTGAATATGCCAATCTGGTAACCAGTGAAATTATTACCGATTTCAGTCTGTCAAGAGGCCTGGGATGGGCGTTGCAGAATTTCAGGGATATTCCTCTGGAGGAGCTGGAACAAACCATTTCGCCTTTGCTTTATGAATATCTATCCCGAAACCCTAACTTTTATTCAACCTGGGTTAGTCTTGAATTAAATGGATTGCTTCCGGATTATGATTTACCCCATGGAAGGGTGAGATATACCTGGGTTCGTCAAAATGGCAGAATGATTTTTCAAAGGGATACACTGAATTTAGATGGAGATGATCCTGGTAGCCTCTATTACGAGATAAAACAGAATATGGAGGAAACCATCACCAATCCCTATTTCTATAGTTATACCGGAAGAGAGGAGGATCAGGTGCTGGAGGTAAGTCCGTGCATACCCATAATAATTAATGGTGAATTTGCAGGGTTGGCTGGTACTGATATTATTCTGGATCGTTTTCAGGAATTGATAGCATCCATAACACCCATGGGTGTTGGATATGCCTACCTGTTGTCAATGGATGGAACCATCGTGGCTCACCCTGAATCGCAGCTTGCCGGTAGAAATATAGGCACTACAAGAGAGAGCTATACTTCTGAGTTGAACATACAGGAAAGAATAACCAGTGGTGAATCGTTCAGTCACTATTATTTTGATGATTATCTTGGCGAAGATGCATTATACACATATGCTTCCATACAAATTGGCAACACCAATACTCTTTGGTCCTTTGCAGTAGCCATACCACAGAGTTTTATTACCTCACAGTCCAACAATATACTTTACCGTTCAGTTGTGGTTGTATTGGCAGGGATAGCCATTTTAGCTTTTGTGATCTATAAAGCAGCCACCAATTATACAAGGCCTTTGATAAAAATGGCACAAACGCTCGAAATGATTTCTCAGGGAGATATCAATAACACCAAAGAGCTTGAGGTGAAGAACAATGATGAGCAATCTCAAATGGCGCGCAATCTAAATAACCTGGTTGGTGGTCTTCGGTCAACTGCTGAGTTTGCAGAAAAAATCGGAAAGGGAGAACTGGATTCAGAATTTGAGAAACTGGGTGGTAATGATATGCTGGGTAAGGCTTTGCTTGAAATGAGAGATAGCCTGAAAAAGGCCCGCAGTGACGAAGAAATCCGTAAAAAGGAAGATCAGAGAAGAAATTGGGCTACTCAGGGCCAGGCCAGGTTTGCCGATATTTTGCGAATGAACAATGACAATCTGGAGGATCTTGGCTTTAATGTTATCAAGAGCCTTGTCAAATACCTGGATGCCAATCAGGGAGGTGTATTCTTGCTTAATGATGAGGATAGAGATGAGCGATTTCTGGAGCTGATAGGATGTTATGCCTTTGACCGCAAGAAATACCTCAGCAAACGCATTGAGATCGGTGAAGGACTTGTAGGGGCTTGTTTTCTGGAAAAGAAGCCCATAAACATGACCGACATACCCCAGGATTATATTACCATTACTTCCGGATTGGGTGGTGAAAACCCGGGAGCTCTCTTGCTGATCCCTCTGCTGCTGAATGAAGAGGTTTATGGTGTGATTGAGCTGGCTTCATTTAAAAAATTTGAGCCATACCAGGTTGAATTTATTGAAAAAGTGGCGGAAAACATTGCAAGCACTATTTCTACTGTAAAAATAAATCTTCGCACGGCCTACCTGCTCGAGCAATCGCAGCAACAGGCAGAAGAAATGCGGGCCCAGGAAGAGGAGATGCGCCAGAATATGGAAGAGATGCATGCCACCCAGGAAGAGATGCAACGCAAGGACAATGAATTGCAAAGACAACTGGAAACATCAGAAAAGCTTTTCTGTATCATGGAATATGATAAGGATGGGGTAATTCTGAGAATTAACGACAACTTTTCCAGGGTTAGCAAGTATCAGCCGGATGAGTTAAAAGGAAAACACCACAGTATCCTGTTTGATAACCAGGAGTGGAAGACCTCTGAAAATTATAAGGCTTTCTGGGAATTGCTTTATCAGGGCAAAGCTGTAAGGGGAGCGCTCAGAAGGGTATCGCGAGAAGGGAAGTATTTTATAATTAAAGGTGTAACCCAGGCGCATTTTGATGATCAGGGCAATATCGAGAAAGTTGTAGAGATCACCATTGATATTACTGCAGAGGCATCTGAGCAGAAAAATCAATGAATTGGAAAGCTATAAAAACAGGCATTAAGGATATTTTAAAAAAACACAACAGGTATGAAAAAGCATTTTTTAATAGTTGCACTGATTTTGGTGTCAACGTTTTTAGCGTGTAAAAGGGAAGTGGGCCCCGAGGTGGTCATGAAAAAATTTGCCAATCATTTTGTCGCTGGCGAATATACCGAGGCCATGCAGTATGGTACTCCCTCCACTGTGCAGTTGCTTGAAATGATGGAGGCTCTGGCATCAGTAGGGTTTTACCTGCCAGAGGAGGATGAGCTGGAGTTTTACAGCCTGAAGGATTTTGATTGTCAGGTTACCGACAATACAGCCGTTTGCTATTACCTGGAATACGGTGATATGGTAGATGTGAGGCTGATTAAGATTGACGGGAAATGGCTGGTGGATATTCCACTGGACGATCTTTACGATGGCCAGTGGTATGAAGAGGAGGACTGGTATGATGATGAAGAGGACATTGAGTTTACCGGCACCGAGCGCGAACTGGGATAATTGCTTTGCTATCCGTTGAGCGCCTTTTTAAAAACTTCCAGACATCGTTGCCGGGCAAACTTATGATCCACAATGGGATCAGGGTATTTAATAGAGTCCAGTTCAGGTACCCAATTTTTGGTATAGGTTCCTTTTGGGTCAAATTTTTTTAGTTGCTCAGTGGGGTTAAAGATCCGGAAATAGGGAGCCGCATCGCAACCGCTGCCTGCACTCCATTGCCACCCACCATTGTTGCTGGATAATTCATAGTCCAGCAGTTTTTCTGCAAACCACGCTTCGCCCCATCGCCAGTCGATAAGCAGATGCTTGGTCAGAAAGCTGGCCGTAACCATACGCACACGATTGTGCATGTACCCCGTTTGTGCAAGCTGCCGCATACCGGCATCAACCATTGGGTAGCCGGTTTTACCCTTTTTCCATAATTCGAAATGCTCCTTGTTATTCAGCCATTCAATCCCATCATATTGGGGTTTGAAAGACTTGTTCACCACATGGGGGTAGTGCCAGAGGATCATGGCATAAAACTCCCTCCAGATCAGCTCATTAAAATAAGTATCATTGTTTTTCAGGGCCTTTTGAGCCAGTTGCCGAATGCTGATGGTGCCAAAACGTAAGTGAACACCCAGCCTTGTGGTACCGTTCTTTGCCGGAAAATCCCTGGTTTTATGATAGGATTCAATGATAGCATCATTGCTTTCCTTTTCAGGAAATTCAATGCCGGATGGCTTAAAACCAAGCTCTTCCAGATCGGGAAATTTTGTATCTAAAGGATGATGGAGTTGAGCCAGAAGATCTCCTGATGGATAGTTTTTTAAATGGGCTTCTGTTAAAACTTCCCGGCATTTTTTGCCATAAGGGGTAAAAACATGGTAGGGTTTTCCGTCATTCTTTAGTACATCCTCCTTATCAAATAAAAGATGATCAAGCCAGGAGTGAAACTCAATATTCTTTGATTCCAGTAACTTTCTTACTTTTTCATCCCGTTCAATTCCGTAAGGTTCATGATCCTTGTTGCAATAAACTGCTTTTACCGGATATTTTTCAACCAGTTTTTTGAAAACAGAAAGGGGGTTTCCTTTTACAACAACCATACTGCGATGCTTTTTTTGTAACTCATTTTGCATCTTTTTTACCTGGTCATAAATAAACTCTACCCGGGCATCATTTTCAGGAAGGCTGTCAATTATCTCCGTATCAAAAATAAAAAGTGG
>SLIL01000164.1 GCA_007135645.1 Bacteroidales bacterium | reverse complement strand
TGGAATATTCCCAATGGATTTACCTGTGGCATTCTTCCTTAACAATCAGTTAATAACTTATTAATCTTTAGTACGATGGAAAACCAGGAGCTGCTTAACCCCGGATCTGAAAAGGATAAAAAAGACAAAGGGGTAGAGAATCTTAACACGGATCAGGAACAACAAAACCCGGCCAATGAACCGGTTGAACAAGGGAGTGACCCAACTACTGAAACTCCTTCAGAAGAAAAACCAATAACACAGGCTGCTGAGCCCGCAATGCAGGCAGATGAAAAACAACCGGCACCGGCAGATGATCCCGGGCCTCCGGATGTAGTTGCAGATCAAACTTCGGTGGGAGAAGATAGTGATGAAGAAGCAGAAGTTGCAGATCCCGTTGCAGCAGAAAATGAAAAAACCGATGCTGCTAAAGATGCAGAAGAGGCAGAAGCAGAAAAGGAGGTAGTAGAAGCAAAGGAAGAGGTAGCTGAAAAGAAACAGGAAGAAACCAAAGAAGTAGTTGCTGAAAAGAAACAGGAAGAAGCCAAAGAAGTAGTTTCTGAAAAGAAAGAAGAGACAGAAAAGAAAGAAGCGGTAGAAAAGGTTGAAGAGGAGGAAAAGATAGAAACCGTTGAAATGAAGGATGAGAAAGAGGAAAAGGAACAGGCAGGGGAAAAAGAAGAAGCTGTGGCGGCTGTAACGGCTGAAAAAGAGCAAGCTGAGGAGAAAAAGGATGAAAAGGAAAAGGCTGAAAAAGCTGAAGTAAAGGAACCTTCGTCAGAAGAATCTGCTGAGGAAGGCCATGAAGATGAGGATGCTGATGAGGAAGATGAATCCGATATTTCAGAAAGATATAATACCCTTACAAGGGAAGAGTTGGTTGAAGCCATCGAGGCCCTGGTGCAAAACGATGATATTAATCATATCCGCAAGCATATCGGCTACATGAAGGTTGCGTACCGCAATCAGCTGAAGTCCGAAAACGAAAGCGATTACGAGAAAACCATATCGCAAAAGGATGATTCCGCTGAAGCAGAGGCTGCAGAAAAACCGGTGGATATGCTTACCGAAAGATTTGAAGCGGCGTTTACTGTTTACAGACAAAAAAAGACGGTTTACGATCAGGCTCTGGAAAGCCAGAAACAGGATAACCTCAAGGAAAAAGAAGCCATTCTTGAAGAGTTGCGCAATCTTATTGAATCGGAAGAGGAGCTTAAAAAAACATACGATGTTTTTAAAGAGCTGCAGGATAAATGGAGAGAGATCGGTCCGGTGCCCCAGGGAGCCAAAAATACCCTTTGGAATAATTACCACTTCCTGGTAGAGAAATTCTTTGACAAGGTAAAGATCAACAAGGAACTCAGGGACCTGGATCTGAAAAAGAACCTGGAGGCTAAAACCGAGCTTTGTGAAAAGGCAGAGGAATTGCTGTTGGAAACATCCATCAACAAATCTTTCCAGAAACTGCAGAAACTGCACGATGCCTGGAAAGAAACCGGGCCAGTACCCAAAGACATGAAAGATGAGATATGGGATCGCTTCAAAGCCGCTTCAGACGCCATCAACGAACGCCGCCAGGGCTACTATGAAACGCTCAGGGAAGAACAAAACAAGAACTACCAGGCCAAGATTGTGTTGTGTGAACAGGCAGAGCAGTTTGCTGAATTTACTTCCGATTCGCCCCGTAAGTGGCAGGATGCAACCGATAAGATCAATGAGCTGTTTAAGGTATGGAAAACCGTTGGTTTTGCCCCAAAGAAAGTAAATGATGAAGTATGGGTACGCTTCAGAACTGCCTTGGATAATTTTTTCAAAAGCAAAAAGGAATTCTTCGGAAAATATAAGGATGAGCAAACAGAAAATTACAACCAGAAACTCAACCTTTGTATGCAGGCTGAAGCCCTCAAGGACAGCGAAGACTGGAAACGTACCACCGATGAGCTGATTGCCTTGCAGCAACAATGGAAAAAAATCGGGCCGGTGCCCAGGAAATTTTCTGATAAGGTGTGGAAAAGGTTCAGGGCTGCCTGCGATGAATTCTTCAACAGAAAATCGGCCTATTTCTCCAATATTGGCGAGAAACAGGAAGAAAACCTTAAGCTGAAAAAGGAGCTCATTGAAAAGGTGAAAACCCATGAGTATTCCAAAGACAATAACGAAAACCTTAATACCCTTAAAGAGTATCAACGGCAGTGGATGGAGATTGGGCATGTTCCCATCAAGGAAAAAGATAAGATCCAGAATGAGTTCAGGAAAACCATCAACGAACAGTTTGATAAGCTCAATATCAGCCGCAAGGTGAAGTCTACCATGGGTTTCAAGTCAAAAATTGATAACCTGAAAAACTCTCCCAATGCCGATAATATTATTTACAAGGAAAGAAACTTCCTGGTAAACAAGATCAATGGCCTGCAAAACGATATCAAATTGTGGGAAAACAATATTGGTTTCTTTGCCTCTTCCAAAAAGGCGGATGTCCTCAAGTCGGAGTTTGAGAAAAAGATTGAGAAAGCAAAATCAGACATTGCTATAATGGAAGAGAAACTTAAGATACTCAGCGAATCATAATGCTATGCCAATTGTGGTATGGTTTGTGATTATTCACCAGACATTCTGAAAGTGTGCCTGATGTAATATGCATAATCACAGGTCGCAGATAATTGTGGTACATTTTTAACTGAACTTTAATGTTAACTAAAAACAATAGAAAATGAAAAAGCTGGTTTTGTTTTTCCTGTTCCTTGGTGTGATAACAGTATCACAGGCACAGTTTTCTTTCGGCCTTCGCGGAGGTCTAAATTTCAGCCGCCTTCCTTCTCAAACTTTTCCCCTTCAGGATCCTGAAACACGCATTAAAACCCTTTCTGAATCCTACACAGGTTATCATGTGGGGGCTATGGCGCAGATCTCTCTTCTGGGGGTATTTCTTATGCCCGAGTTATTGTTTGTTTCCACAGGGCACGATCTGGTGCTGGAAAGGCCAGGAGAAGAGGATGAGTATTTTCAGCAGCGTTTCTCTCAACTGGATATTCCCATCATGGTGGGTGCAAAAATCGGCCCCATGAGGGCAGGTCTTGGTCCGGTTGCAACTTATGTGCTCAACAGTGAATCAAACCTGGAGAGAGAACTTGGTTACCGCGAAAGGTTCAATTCTGCAACCTGGGGATTTCAGCTGGGAGCAGGCATAAACCTTGGCAACCTCGCTTTTGATCTGAAGTATCAGTTTGGACTCAGCAGACTGGGCAAAGGGATCCAGTTTGGTGAAGGTGAAAGTCAAACCACCTTTGATTTTGATACCCGCCCGCGGCAATGGGTTTTTAGCATCGGACTCTTGTTCTGATCTGTCCTTGCACCGTCTGCAGACTTCACATCTCAAAATTTAATTAAACCTGTGCGCTTTGATATTGCACAGGTTTTTTTTGGTTTAACGGATTCCCTGATATGAACACGGATGACACGGATTGAACGGATTTGCAATTCCGCCCTAACCACCCTGCTAATGGCCCCGGCGGGGCCGTATAGCTTTGGCTTAATAGATGCACCGCAGCTGAGCGGCATTTGCAATGCCGCTCGAAACACTGGAATACAATTTTTCAGTGGCTGGGTCACCTGGAGTGGCCCCGTCACATTAAGCGGAATTAGCTCTGCTGAGCTCCCTTCGGTCGGTTGCAAGTTCTGATTATCGGCGGGATGCACCGACTGGCGAAAAAGCGGAATTACAAATTCTGATTAACAGCTTTTTAAACCCCTGATTATACGATTCTTACACACAACTCTGTTAGTAAAAAAATCAACGTTTTTTCGTGGGGGGAATTACGATTAGCTGGGGAATAACCGGACCCTTCGCTTCGTTCCTTCGCTCAGGGTGACAGTCGTACTGTTTAAGTTGGAAGGGGAAAAGAGGGCGGACGGCGGAGCCGCCCGCCCTCTTTTCCCCTTTTAAACATTCATCGTGATCTGTCACCCTGAGCGATAGCGAAGGGTCTCGTTATAAACGGAATTCGTAATTCCGCCCTAACCACCCTACCAATGGCCCCGCCGGGGCCGTATAGCGATAGCCTAATAGATGCACCGCAGCTGAGCGGCATTTGCAATGCCGCTCGAAACACTGGAATGCAATTGTTCAGTGGCGGGGTCACCTGGAGTGGCCCCGTCACATTAAGCGGAATTAGCTCTGCTGAGCTCCCTTCGGTCGGTTGCAAGTTCTGCTTAGCGGCGTGATGCACCGACTGGCGAAAAAAGCGGAATTGCAAATTCCGCTTAGCGGCGGTAATTGGTAACAGGTGCAGAGGGTTGCACTTACCGGAATGTAATGGCTTTTACCGGCGAAACTTTTGAAATGATATGGCTGGGGATGATGAGCATAAGCATACACACCAGAAATGTTCCCACATTAAGCGCCAGAATGTAAGCCATATTGAAGTTTATGGGCACCACATCCATAAAATAAGACTCCTGCGACAGAGATATCACAGAGAACTGTTGCTGAATGACCCCCAACCCAATGCCCAGAAGGTTTCCGGCCACCATGCCCCTCAGAATCAGGAATCCTGCATGGTACAGAAAAACCCTTCTTACAAGGCCATTCCCCGCGCCAAGAGCTTTCAGGATTCCGATCAGATTGGTTTTTTCAAGCACCGAGATCAGCAGCGTTGTGATCATATTGATCCCTGCCACCATGATCATAATCAGGATGATCACATACACATTCATATCCAGCAAAGCGAGCCAGTCAAAGATCTGCGGATATATTTCACTGATTGTGCGTGAATGAAGCGTGTATGGGATGATATCCATGATCTGTCGATTGATCTCGTCCATTAATTTATAGCTGGTGAGTACAACCCCAAAACCACCTACCTGATTGTCGGTCCAGTTGTTGAGTCGCTGCACATGCTGAATATCGCCCAACACAAATAATTCGTCCAGTTCTTCAAGCCCCGTCTCGTAAATGGCCGTAATAGTAAGTCTCCTCACCCTGGGAGGCTCCTGGATAAAGTAAAGGAGGATATCCTCGCCCACGTTTAGCTGAAGCAGGCTTGCAACCCTGGCAGAAATAACAATATCGTCGCTTCGGATGGTATCGCTGAATGGGGTAATGTTGCCATCCACTAGCCTTTGCGCAAAGAATTCCCAGTCATAGTCCGGGCCAATCCCTTTAAAGATCACCCCGTATATCTCTTCATCGGTTTTTATAATACCGGGTTTTGTGCCAAAAGCATGTATGCTTTTTACTTCTGGTAGTGCAGCAATGGCATCGATCCATTCCTGGTCAGCCGAAACCGGCCGCGTTTCGTAAGAGAGGTTAAAGTCGAAATTGCTGATCTGGATGTGTGATCCGAATCCAATGGCTTTTTCCCTGATCTCGTGCTGAAAACCGGTTACCACAGCCACGGCAAGGATCATTACAGCAAGCCCCAGTGAAATGGAAAGAATGGCAATAAGCTTAACCAGTGAGGTTATGCTTTTATTCTCTGCACCCATGCGCCGGGCGATGTAAAAGGGGGTGTTCAAGATATATATTCAATTTAGGGTAACCAATGTTTTGATCTGGCTGCAAAAGTAAAAAATATTTTCGGGTACCTTGTTCTATTAATTGTTAAGTTGCCCGGGGTATATAAAAGATTAATTCCTGTGAAAAGATTTGACATTGATGCTTTAAATCGCTATTTTCGTCAGTGGAACCTAACAATTAAAAAACGAAGATATGGACAAGAAAGTATTGAATGACTTACTGGAGGTAAGGGAATATCCATGTATTTCTGTTATTTTACCAACCTACCGCACTGCACCCGACAATCAGAAAAATGCTATCCGGCTCAAGAACCTGGTGAAGAAAGCAACAGACAAGCTTGAACAGGAGCTTGGAAAGCGAGATTCAAAGGATCTTACAGAGAAGCTAAAAGATCTTGCATCAAAGGTGGACATCAGCCGTACACTTGACGGGCTTGCACTTTTTGTCAGCAAGAGTGTGCAAAAAATGGTTGATATACCCTTCAGGGTGCGTGAGCGGGTTATTATTGATAAAACCTTTGCCACCCGCGATCTGATCATGAGTGTAAACAGAGGAACAAATTACTACATCCTTGATCTTAGCTTGCACCGCGCGAGGTTATTATCATGTTTCAGGGATCATGCCCAGGAAATTACCGAAAATGGTTTTCCCGTGCAGAGTGAATTTACCATGCTTGAACTCAATCCCACTGATTTCTCAAGGGAAAAGGAGAAGCAGATCAAAGAATTCTTTAACAAGGTGGATAAAATTTTCCTCAACCACTATCATGATCACGCCACTCAGCTGGTGATAGCAGGTGTGCAGAAAAATCTGGCATTGTATCGCGAAGTTGCAGATGTAAAAAATCTGATCTATGAGCAACTGGAAGGAAACTATGAAGCCGTATCGGTCCATGACCTTGGTAAAAAAGCCTGGGAGAAAGTAAAAGAGAAAAACCGTGAAGAAAGACACAAGGCACTCAACGAAATTCAAAAGGCAATCAGTGCCCAGAAGCTTGCTTCAGGAATTGCTGAGGTTTGGCGATTTGCAGCAGAGGGAAGAGTAAACCTGCTTATTGCAGAGGAGGAATTCCATGTGAGTGCAGGCCTGGAAGAGAACAACTCCCTGGTGCTGGATACCAGCAATCTGCCCGAAAACCGTATCATGCCCGATGCTGTGGATGAAGTGGCTGAAGTGGTGATCAACAAAGGTGGAAAAGTTGCTTTTGTGGATGACGGTACCCTGGGAAATCATCAAAAGATCGCTGCTATACTCAGGTACTGACCCTGCTTTTTTCCCGGTACAGTTGTTCCGGATGCTATTCAGGATATTTTTAACTAATTTAGCTGCATTAAAGCCAGGCACCAATTCAGGTGCCTGCTTCAATGCAGTTTTTTTATGGTAGAATTAATATCCATTGGAGATGAACTGCTCATCGGGCAGGTGATCAATACCAATGCAGCATGGATGGCAGAAGAGCTTAACGCCATAGGATTTGATGTACGACAGATCACCTGTATTTCTGATCATCCGGATGAAATACAAAGGGCACTTGCCCAGGCTGAGGATCGGGCCAGTGTGGTGCTGATGACCGGCGGGCTTGGACCTACCAAAGACGACATCACCAAAGATGTGCTGTGCAGCTATTTCTCCACGCAACTGGTATTGAATGAGAATGTGCTGGAAAACATCCGTTCTTTTTTTCAACGCAAAGGGCTTCCGCTTACTGAGCTTAACAGGAACCAGGCTTTGGTGCCGGAGTCAGCCATTGTGATAGACAATCCCATGGGCACGGCGCCGGGTCTGGCTTTTAAAAAGCCCGGCAAACTGTTTGTTGCCATGCCGGGGGTGCCTTATGAGATGAAGCACATCATGGAGTCTTATGTGCTGCCCGAGCTGCCACGATTATTTGCAGGAAAGACCATTGTGCATAAAACCATTCTGACACAGGGTATCGGGGAGTCTTTTCTGGCCAAGATCATTGCCGACTGGGAAAGCAGCCTGTTGCCGGATATTAAGCTTGCCTACCTGCCATCGCCCGGCATTGTAAGGCTAAGACTTACCATTAAGGGAGAAGATAAGATCACCCTGGAGAAAAAGCTGGAAGAGAAAGTGGATGAGCTCAGAAAGCTCATCCCTGAATACATCTGGGGTGAAGGACGACAGACTCTGGAAGATTCTGTGGGAAGCTTGTTGCTGCAGAAAGGGCTTACTGTCGCCACCGCCGAAAGCTGTACCGGAGGATATATTGCTCACCGGATTACCTCGGTACCGGGCAGTTCGGCCTATTTCAAGGGGAGTGTAGTGGCATACGACAACCAGGTAAAGGAAAATGTTCTTGGTATCCCAACACAGTTGATCCAGTCTCATGGTGCCGTGAGCCGCGAAGTGGCAGAGGCTATGGCTGTTAACCTGCAACAACTGATGAAAACTGATTTTGCGGTTTCTTCAACCGGAGTTGCGGGTCCGGGAGGGGGAACAGAAGATAAGCCTGTGGGAACAGTATGGATTGCAGTTGCATCGGG
>SLIL01000339.1 GCA_007135645.1 Bacteroidales bacterium | reverse complement strand
CCCAGTTTGTATTGGGCCCAAGAGCGATATTTGCGGGATTGTCGATATCGCGCCAGTTGGGAAACGATCCGTCAAGGCTATTCTCAAGATCCCAGTTGTCACCAAAACGGTTTCTTCCAGCTATGTCCCAAAGGTCAATATATTGTTCTCTGTTCAGGAATCCAACTTTATTGGATGGTTCACTGAAACCCAGCTGTGTGGAAACATTAAAACGGGTCCTTCCTTCACGACCCCTTTTGGTAGTGATAATGATAACCCCGTTTGCTGCTCTTGATCCATAGATAGCAGCTGCCGAAGCATCTTTAAGCACCTCTATGGACTCAATATCACGCGGGTTAAGGTCGGCAAGAGGATTTGTAGGTTCATTGCCGGTAGTACCCATATTTTGTGACTGCACCGGGATACCATCAACCACATAAAGTGGTTGGTTGCTGGCTGAAATGGAAGACGCACCACGAATACGGGTTCTTACCTGCTGACCGAGTTTTCCGCTACCAGCAGAAATATGAACCCCGGCAGTACGCCCATGCAGTGCTGTTTCAAAACTGGGCATGGTGTGGCCGGCAATGTCTTCTGCCCTCACCGATGCGATGGAACCCGTAAGCTCATACTTTAAACGTGTACCGTAACCAACCACTACAATCTCCTGTAATGTGGCAAGATCCATTCTCAATTCCACATCAATAATCGTTTGGGTTCCTACAACCCGCTCTTCAGTAGTCATTCCTATAAAGGAGAAAACGAGCGTTGCGCCTTCACTTACAGTTAATTCATAACGGCCGTTGGCATCTGTTACAGTTCCCTGGGTAGTTCCCCTAACGGCAATGGTAACACCTGGTAGTGAAGAACCATCTGTGGCATCTGTAACTGTTCCTGTAATTCTTCGTTCCTGGGCCAATGAAACTGTGGTTATCAAACCCAGAAACACGAAGAATAAAAATAGTTTTTTCTTCATGTGTGTGTTGTTTTTGTTTTTAGTTAGTTTTTAATCAACGGTTTAAACCGTTCCAATCGGTAAATTTAAATATTTATCAGAACTATTGCTAATAATTTTATAAGTTTATTTAATTTTTATTCACATATGCCTCCAAATCAAACTATTCAGGTGTTCATGATACATCTCTTCATTCAACTAAAAGGCTGATCCAAAATCGGGAGCTGTTGTATCACCATCCAATTTGGTCTTATTTCACCTTCTGCAACAATAATCTGTTTAAATTTGGTTAATTCCATCAACCTGAAGTATCACATAAAAACAATTGTGAATAATGCAGCAAAGGCGACCCGTTTGGGCCGCCTTTGAAAGTTAAAGGATCATATTTTAAAAAAAGCTTAGTTCTGCTGCACCAGGCTGTTGGTATTCAGCTCGGACTGCGGAATGGGCCATACATAGTTGGAATCATCTGGTCCAACAGCATTAACATTTTCCTTAGCACCATGGTTACTCAGGGTTCTCTGGGTATCCATGTTTCTGATACCTTCGCCCAGGAATTCCATGTTGCGTTCAAGCATAATGCGATTGATAAGAGCATCAGCGTTGGCAAAACCACTTAATGGATCAGCACCTGGGTTTGATCTCAGGAAAACAGCATTGAGTAAGGCAACAGCTCTGTCGCTTACGCCATTTACGCGTGCCTCAGCTTCTGCAAGGTTAAGAAGCACCTCTGCGTAACGGATCACGGGAGCCCAGTCTGTATGGGGGAAAGTCTGGTATTTATCAATAAACAAGTGATCTACACCACCCAGTGTTCTTTCCTGCACAAGGTTCTTCCTCACATCGGTTGCAGGAAACTCAGTGCTGGTCCAGAGTGGGCTGTCCTGATTAAGCGGATACTCATTGTTGCCAACGGGCGAATTGCTGAAATAATGTCCAAGACCGTTCTGGGTTCCGGGGAGCTCAGTATCAGTCATAGGAATGGAGAAAATAGACTCTGAGGTAGTATATGCTGTGAATATTTCCTCAAAATCACTATGCAATGCATAAG
This sequence comes from Bacteroidales bacterium, assembly GCA_007135645.1. Taxonomy (GTDB): domain Bacteria; phylum Bacteroidota; class Bacteroidia; order Bacteroidales; family UBA7960; genus SKVR01. The sequence goes on along the minus strand of SLIL01000339.1, from coordinate 6,048 downwards.
CTACACCCGAAGGAGCAGTAAACGGAGCTGAAGCAGAAACGATTTTGTTTGCTTCAGTGATCACATTGCTGTACTGGCTCATGTGCAGGTAAACGCGGGTTTTAAGTGCGATAACACTGCTCTTGTGCAAACGGGTAATGAACCCGGCATTGTTGTTTCCACTTACATCGGGCAGTAAAGATTCTGCTGCATTGAGATCGCTCAGGATCTGTGCATAGGTTTCCTCCAGGGTTGACCTTGCCATATCATTGTCAGCAGAAGACCTTTGTGCTGTTACACGCAATATAGCACCCAAACCCTGTGGGTTTTGATTGTAAGGACGGGCATAGAGCTGAATCAGGTGATGGTAAGCCATACCCCTGAGGGCCAAAGCTTCACCTTTATACTGATTGATCTCTGCCTGGGTGAGGATATTCTCACTGAGGATCCTTTCCTCATTTTCAGTAAGTCCGTCATAAAACATATTTACCCTGTTGATTGCAGCATAGATTGCGCCCCACAGGTTGAGCACCTCGTTGGCATCAGGGCTGAGAGTATGATTCCAGGTAAGGTAGCCGGTAACACCGTTGGTTTGAAGGTTCAACCAGTCATCACCACGGATATCGTTGTAAACCTGGTAGCGGCCACCAAGATACTGGCCACTCTTAAAGGATGCATAAATACCTCTTACCTGTCCTTCGATCCTTTCCTTGGTATCAAAGGCCGACAGGTCGGAGATAGCTGTTTCGGGAACAGGTTCAAGCAGCTCGTCATAGCACGAGTTGAACCCTGCTGCCATAAGCAGCGCTACGAATATATATAAGATTGATTTCTTCATGGTTCAAATAATTTTTAGTTTAGAAAGAAATGTTTGCACCGAATGAGATAGTTCTTGCCTGTGGCACGGTATTACGGTCAATACCGGGAGCAAGGTTGGTGTCACCCATGGAGGAGATCTCCGGGTCAGCACCTGAATATCCGGTAAATACAAAAGCATTGAAGATCTGGGTATAAAGCCTTGCACTGCTAATGCCTGCACTTCTGAGCAGATCATTCTGGAAAGTATATCCAAGGCTCAGATTTCTTACTTTTACAAAATCGCCTCTTTCCACGTTCTGTGATTGAACCATGGTAGAACCATTAGAAACGTTATCACCAAATACTGGTCTGGGGATATCGGTATTGCGCCTGTCGGGATTCCAGTAGTTTTCGTAAACATAAGCTTCATTTTGCCATGTACGCTGGTCTCTCAAACCTGCCCTTGATCCATTGTAAACATAAAAGTCAAATGCATAGGTAAGTCCAAGGTTGAAGTCCCAGTTACGGAAGGTAACGGTATTGTCCAAACCACCATAGAACTTGGGTATGGGGCTTCCCAGAGCAACGCCGTCATCGGCAATGTTGATGGCCCTTGATACGGTACCGTCTTCCTCGCGCCATCCGGCCTGTCCTTCGGGCCAGTTTGATCCATGACCGTAATAAACGGTGGTAGTGGAACCGTCTTCATTGATGCGCTGGAACATGCGGCGACCTGTTTCAGGATCAACACCCAGGGTTTCTACACCCCAGATCATACCAATGGGGTATCCAACCATGGTACGGTTGGTTGTTTCAAGATGGGTAATACCTACAAGGAATGGTACACCTTCAGCAAGCTCGGTTACTTCATTTTTCAGGTAAGCCATATTGAAATTGGTAGTCCAGGTAAAGTCTCTCTGAGAGATGTTATAACTGGTAACTTCCATTTCAACCCCCTGGTTGATCATAGAACCAACATTTTGTGGCAATACATTTCCGGGGATACCTTTGGAGGGTGACTGTGGTACATTGAGGATCAGGCCGTCAACATCGGTTTGATAGATACCAAAGTCGAGCTGTATCCTATCATTGAGAATACCAAAAGAAAGTCCGATATCAAATTTATTGCTGGTTTCCCACTCCAGCTCAGCATTACCTGCCTGGGTAAAGAACAGTGTGCTCTGGTCGTTATACAACCCTGCACCATAAAGGAACAATGAAGCATAGCTTCCTACACCTGAGATGTTACCTACCCTTCCGTAGCTACCTTTCAGCCTGAAATCAGAGAAAATGTCGCCCAGGCTGTTGGCAAAGAAGTCTTCTCTTGAGAGATTCCACATAAGTGAAACTCCACCAAAGTCACCAAATTTATTGCCGGTAGCAAGGCCTGAAAAACCATCCCTACGACCTGAGAATTCCAGATAGTATTTGTTTTCCCAGTTCATGTTCACACGGCCAAAATAGGAAACGAAGTAGTTTTCAAAAAGCATCTGGGTGGGAGGTACCTGCTCGGTAATCCAGTTACCCTGCCAGTTGCGGAAGAAGGGGTCACCAAGCTCGGAACGCCAGGTGCTCCATCCGTTAAAGGTTGAATGCTGTTCTTCTGAACCTACCAGCATGTTCACATTGAGGTTATCTGCAACGGTAAACATATAATTCAGGGTATTGGTCCAGTTCCAGCGGCTCCTGCGGTCGAAATAGTTGAAGGCATCACCACCGCGCGAGCGTCCGTCGGCATGGTCAGGATGCCAGAATTGCTTGGACTCCAGGTTATGATCATCAATACCAAATACAGTGCGGAAAACCAAACCATCAATAATATTCACATTGGCATTCACAGTACCAATTACCCTGTCGCCTTCAGAGGTAGCATAGTTATTGTCCTGCAACCAAACCGGGTGGAAAAATCCTACACCCTGGAGATTCTCCAGTCTGCCAATGGCATTTGAACCCCAGTCGATGTTGTACGATCCGTCATCGAGGAATGCGGGAACATTGGGCGCGGTAACAAAAGCAAGCCTGCCGGCACCGGAAGTGGCAAAGTTTCCACCGGGCAAAGAACCGGTACTGGGTGAGTTGGTAAAAGTATTGGCATAACTCACATTACCACCAAAAGTAAGCCAGTCGGTCATTCTGTGGTCAACATTCATCCTGGCGCTGGTGCGCTGAAAATTGTTGGTTATCAGAATACCTTCATTATCAGAATAGTTGGCACCAAAGAAGTAAGATGTACGATCAGTACCCCCTGTAATGGTAAGTGCATGTGTGTGCTGGAAACCAGTCTGGTATACATAGTCGTTCCAGTCTGTGTCAATCAATCTGCCCTGGGCATCATTAGCCAGAAAATAGGCAGGATCCTGGCCAGCATTTGCACGTGCGTGGTTCTTCACATGAACAAACTGCTCAGCATTCATCAGGTCATAAAGACGGTAGGCAGATGTCCATCCAGTGGAAACATCATAGTTTACGCGTACATCACCTGCTTTACCTCTGCGGGTGGTGATCAGTACAACACCATTGGCCGCACGTGAACCGTAGATAGCAGTTGCCGATGCATCCTTAAGGATCTCAATGGATTCAATGTCCGACGGGCTGATATCACCCAGGGGGTTTACAGCAGCAGCCGTACGTCCAAGGTCACCTGTAAATACAGGCACACCATCAACAATGATCAGCGGGCTGGAGCTACCTGAGATGGAGTTGAAACCCCGTACCCTGATTATGGGAGGGTTACCCAGTACAGCATTGGGCATAGTTAAGTTTACACCCGACGCTTTCCCTTGCAGGGCCTGATCAAAAGACTGAACAGGGATGGTGCGGATTGCATCCCCTGATACGGAGGAAATGGCCCCCGATACATCACGGCGTTGCTGTACACCATAACCTACCACTACAATTTCCTGCAGTGTGGCCAGATCCATGCTCATAACTACGTTAATCACACTTTCTGTACCCACTACTCGTGTTTCGGTAACCATACCAATAAATGAGAATACAAGGGTTGCACCCTCACTTACAGCAATCACATACTGTCCGTTGGCATCAGTGATGGTTCCCTGAGTGGTACCCCTCACCGAGACCGTAACACCCGGCAAGGTTGAACCATCAGTGGCATCTGTAACAGTACCGGTAACTCTTCGTTCCTGGGCGCTCAGAATACTGCCCATGAAAACGAGAATGGCAAAAAGAAAACAGATTCTCTTCATGTCGTTTTTGTTTTTGTTTATAATTTGGTTTTGCTCTAAACGTAATAGTGCCGTTTAGGGGTGTAAATTTAATAATTTTGTCATAATACAGTTAAGTCTTTTATGCTTTATTTAAAAATAATTGCATAGTCAGATATTTTAAACATTTGTTATGATCAAATCTTTTATTAATCCTATAAAAAACAATAAAGCCTTTGCTTTAAACCACAGAAATTAACATTTTTGATGTTATTATTGCCAGTAAAAGGTCAATTTCATGATGTATGTCTTTAAAATTTTTACTTTCGCAAGAAAACAAGAGAAAGGATATTCAAAGGTTTTTTTAATGTAATTCAGCCTGACATACAAGAAACAAATTATGGCATGTTTTTTGATATGTTAATTAAATAGCTAAACCCTATATTCTAACCTACTAAAAACACAGTTCCACATGAAAACACACAAGCTCCTGATTTTATCAGCATTGTCTCTATTGTCAGCACAAATTATCCTGGCACAAACCCACCGCAGCACCTTTCGCACCAATGATGCAACCATTGAACTGGAAGAGGAGGCCAACACGAGTGTGGTATATTTGTTTTCTGATTTTATGCCGGCAGTGATCTATTATCCCGGAGAGTATGCTCAAATGAATATTAATTATCGCCTTTTGATGGATGAGATCATTGCGCTGGATGAAAGGGGCGAAACAAAGGCACTTACAACCAGGGAGAAATTTGACAGCATTGTTGTAAACAACGATATGCGTCTTGTATTCCATAACCGCTTTGGCTATCTTGAGAAACCACCTGCGCGTAATAAAAGATTCTTCATCAAACATCAATCTACCTATACCATGAATGAAATTGTTCCCGGTGCTTACGGCCAGGCCTCCCCCACTTCCTCGGCCCAATCGGTCAATGTTCTTGCAGGGAGAGAGAATTTCAGCGTTGCCTCAAGAGGTGAACGATTGCGCCTTGAGAACACCACGGGAAACGAAGTGCAGGTAAATATAGTTGCCCGCCCCACCTTGGGGTTAATTATCAACAATGATTTTAATATCATCAATTCCCGCAGAGACCTGAACAGACTTTTCCCTGATCACCGGTCGGAGATCAGAAGTTTCCTGCGCTCAGAAAGGATCTCTTTTGATGAACGGCTGGATCTTCTGAAGCTCGTTGAGTTTCTGGACGGGCTTTAATTAATCAGGGAATTCCGCTTAGCCACCCGAACTAAACGGCAGCGAAATAAAAACCTGCACAGCAGGCCATTCAGTGCAGCTGAGCGGCATTTAGCTTCGCTGAGCTCACCCGTAAACGGGTTCGGTTGCAATGCCGCTCTGAACATCGGATAATTTGCAATTATCCATTTCTCACAAAAACAAATAGAGACCATAATTTTGATGATCGATATTGAATTGCAGATTTCTATTAGCCGGTTTTTCTCTCGCAGAGCCGCAAAGGCGCAGTTTTTTTAAAATCACTTCGTGATTTTTTTGCAGAACAATACCCCCTTTAATCCCCCTAAGAGGGGGAATTGGCGGTCGCTCTGGCGTTTTGTTTTCAGTGGTGGGGTCACCGGAAGTGGCCCCGTCCCAGGTAAGTACATGGGCCTGACCAGCACACCCAGGCCTGAAGGGCCGAAATTATTGTAGCCCCGGACGGCCGTCCGGGGTTTTGTGGCGACAAACAGAATGGCGCTGAGCAATGCATTTCAGCAGCGGGATAATGATGATGCCAGCGCCAGATAGTATTTTAATGCAAGGAATACAATCAATGCAAAAGAAAAATTGAATTGCAAATTCAATGGTGTTCAAAGCGGAATTACAAATTCCGCTTAGCGGGGGCATAGCAGGCCATTCAGTGCAGCTGAGTGGCATTTAGCTTCGCTGAGCTCACCCGTAAACGGGTTCGGTTGCAATGCCGCTCTGAACATCGGATAATTTGCAATTATCCATTTCTCACAAAAACAAATAAAGATCATAATTTTGATGATCGATATTGAATTGCAGATTTCTATTAGCCGGTTTTTCTCTCGCAGAGCCGCAAAGACGCAGTTTTTTTAAAATCACTTCGTGATTTTTTTG
>SLIL01000124.1 GCA_007135645.1 Bacteroidales bacterium | reverse complement strand
CTTTCTCCTGAAAATAATTCGTTATAGCTTCCGGTAAAAATTTCCGGATTTTTAAACTCCACTTCCCTGTTTTCGGGGGTAAGGTTAAGCACCACAAAAACCCTGTTGCCATCCTTTTCACGCAGGAATGAAAAAATACTCAGGTCATCATTGGTAAATGCCCTTTGCATATCGCCACCTGCCAGTCCGTTCCACAGTGCTTTGTTCTCACGCTTCAGTGTAAGCAAGGCGCGGTAAAAGTCTTCGTATTGAAGAGTACTCCAGTCGATCTCATCTTTTTCAAAGAACTCAAGCATTTCATCAAGCCCTGCTTCCTGTCCGTTATACATCAGGAACATTCCCGGCACAGTATTAACAAGCACGGCAAACGCCTCTTTACCTTCACCCAGGCGGTCAAAAACGGTACCTGCCCATGAGTTTTCATCATGGTTGTCAATGAAGTTAATCTTAAAGGCCCCCTCGGGGTAATGGCTTACATTTCTGTCGAAGGTATAGGTAACTGCCTGCACTTCTTCTCCTTGCTGGTTCTCATCTTCCATTGGCCTGCCAAAAAAATAGTTGTCAAGCGCACCTACATTCTGGTCGCCACGGGCAATGCTATTCATGGCATGGTGCGAAACCCAGGAGTATCCTGCATGAAAAGCAAACTCTTTCAACTCAGGATGGTCAGCCTCGGCAAGCATAAACACAGGTTTCACAGCATCCAGCTCTTTGCGGGCCCTGTTCCAGAACTCAACAGGCACCAGGTAGGCCACATCGCAGCGGAACCCATCCACATTTACCTCCTCAACCCAGAACCGCATTTCGGCGATCATGGCATCCCAAAGGTCGGGGTTGTCAAAATCCAGCTGAATCACATCTGTCCAGTCAGTATTATGAGGCGGAGTGAAATTCCCGTTGGCATCGGTATAGTAAAACTCCGGGTTGGTTTCTGTCCAGTGGTGATCCCAGGCGGTGTGATTGGCAACCCAGTCAATGATCACCCGCATCCCCATACCGTGGATCTTATCTACCAGGGCTTTGAAATCTTCCATGGTGCCAAATTCAGGGTTGATTGCGGTATAGTCTTTTACAGAATAGTAGCTCCCCAGGGTACCTTTTCTTTCTATCACACCTATGGGGGTAACAGGCATAAACCATAAAATATCCACACCCATATCCCTGAGGCGGGGAAGATGTTCGGCAAAGGCGTTAAAAGTGCCTTCAGGGGTAAACTGGCGCACATTTACCTCATAGAGATTGGCATTTTTTATCCAGTCATCGATACTTGCTTCACGGGCCGTTGGCTCTGGCTGAGCGCAGGACAACATGATAAGCATTGCCACTGCAGCAACAATACTGTTCACATTCAACATTTTTTTGATCATCATTTCTATCTCCTTTTTTTATGTTGTTTATAAATCAAACCTTATTCTTTTCCAATTTTCTTTACTACTCATTATAACTACAGAATTATTGATCTGGTTCTATCAGACATCAATTTTTCTGTTCAGATAATCATCCACATTCATAGGCTTGGGAATATAATCTTCATCAAACAATTCAGAAGAGATTAAAAAATCGGCAGTGCTTCGATTGCAGGCAGTGGGAATATTGTACAGCACGGTAATGCGCAGCAGTGCTTTCACATCCACATCATGAGCCTGCTGCTGCATGGGATCCCAGAAAAAGACCATAAGGTCAATTTTCCCTTCCACGATCAGTGCCCCCAGCTGCTGATCCCCTCCCAGGGGACCTGACTTCATGCGGATTATATTAAGCTGTGATATTTCTGTAGGTTTGAGTTTTTCTATCAGAGTTTCTTCAATCAGCTTTCCGGTGGTTCCGGTGCAAACAATATTGTGCTGAAGTAAAGCATCACGGTTCCAGTCTACCCATTCAACCAGTTCTTTCTTTCGGTTATCGTGTGCCACCAGGGCAATGGTTTTTCTTTTTTTGCTCATTAATATTCGTTTTTTGTGGTTATTAATAATTCAGTGGTTTATTTATGTGGGTTTATCGTATTCTAACCATTTATTAAGTTGAGTCCACTCCGAAAACTCGTTTTCGGTAAATTTGTGACAATTTTATTTTTTTTAATTGACTGATTATTAGGAGTTAAAATTAGTGTAAATTTGTGTAATTTGTGGACAATGGACTTTTTAGAGTGGACTCTTAAGTTTAAATATACCAAATTAAGATTTGCTATTACTGTAAAGCGTCTAATCTATAAGATAAATTGTCTTGAAACAGAATTAAAAGTAGCATAAAAAAGAACGTATTAATGATAAAGAATCTTGTTTTTCTTAACCGCAATCATACCTGCAAGAGGTGTAACAATAAAGGCAACTATTGGCCTTAAAACATCAAAGAACTAAAAAGTAAAAACCTCAAAACTATTGCCCGGCAACGTTACTTCAAGCCTGTTTGCATTCACTTCAAAAGATGCATTAAAATGGTTTTTATAATCTACACCCCTGTACCATGTGGGCAGGTCGATAAGTACCGATCGCTCCCTTGATCCTTTGTTAAACACAACAATGGTTCTGTTTTCGAAATAGCTTCGGGCGTATGCATATACCTCATCTGTTACCTTCAGGATATTAAAATCACCATATACAAAGGCCATATTAGAGCTTCTGAGCCGGGTAAGTTTCTTTAGATTATCCTTTGTGGCTTGCTGATTTGGAGTGAGGTTTTCAAAGATCATGGGCCTGCGGCTGTCGGGATCGTTGGCCCCTGGAATGCCGATCTCATCGCCGTAATAAATGACCGGTACGCCGGGAATGGTCATGATAAAGGCGGTAAGAGACTTCAGTTTGTCATAACCAACCGGATCACCCACATCAATATCCCTTTCCCACCCTGCTTCGGTATCATCTTCCTCAAAACTCAGGTCTCCACCGGCATAGGAAATAAACCGGGGCATGTCGTGGTTGCCGGTAATGTTGCCCATGAGGTTTTGAAAGCCATAGTAGCTGAAGCTTTGGTGCAGGGAGTAATCCAGCCTTTCAAAGGGTTCGTCGTCCAGGGCAAATACGGCTCTTGCATCCCAGTATAGGTTGAAATCAAATTTACCATCCAGCAATCCTGATCCGATATAACTGGAAATCAGGTCATGACTGCCAAATGTCTCCCCGATCTGGAAAAGCCTGAAATTTTCTTCAAACATTTTTTCTTCCTTAAGCTTTCTGGTGAGTGCTCTCCAGAACTCCAGGGGGACATGCTTGGTGGCATCGTGCCTGAAGCCATCCAGGTTAAAACGGTCTATCCAGTAAAACGCACTGTCAACCATGGTCTGCAGTACTTCCGGCTGGGAAAAGTCCAGTGAGGGGAGAAAATCATCAAACCAAGTGGTGAGCCGGTGCTCGTCCCAGATACGGATATTCTGCCTGCCATCAGGCAAATCCAGCATGGTTGCCCAGTGAGGATTTTCGATTATAAGTGGATTGTTCTTATGCACATGATTGGAAACAAAATCCAGTAAAACACTGATATCCCGCTTATGTGCTGACTGAACAAGCTGCTCCAGAACTTCATCATCACCAAACCGATGGTCGATGGTGGTAAGGGTAATGGGCCAGTAGCCATGATAGCCGGTGTATTTTCTTTTGGGCTCAGGAAACTCAATGTATGCCTCCAGCGGATTCTGGGAAATGGGAGAAAACCAGACTGCATTTACCCCAAGATCAGAAAAATAACCATCGAGGATCTTTTCCAGTACCCCGTCAAGATCACCGCCGTGAAAATTAGCCCTGGGTGCAACTTCAGGATCATCAACGGGGTCGTCACGATGGGGGTTGCCATTGCGAAACCGGTCAACCATAAGAAAATACATGATGGTTGCTTCCCTGTCTTCGCGGGTGAGCAGTACCGGTTCTCTTACCGGTCTGCCACGATGAAGAGGGATCAACAGATCATTGCCCATTGCATCCTCCCCGGCAATGAAAACCCTGAGAAAACTGCGCTCTTTTTTGCGGGCATCACCTGGCAGGGTTATCCGAAGGTGATTACCATTTCGTTCAAGATTTGCCTGGGGTAATTTGAAATTCTGCCATAAAACCAACACATGCTCCGGGTCATTAACAAGCTGTATGTCAACCAGGTTTCTGTAAACCTGAATAGCATAAGCCCGGGGTTCCTGGTCGCGGTTGCGACTTCCGATCTCCAGCAGGGAGTTGTACCCCCCGGCATTATTTGATACCTTCACCGGGTTGTTGGGATCTGTCATGGTGGCTCCGTTCACATTCAGAAGATACTGATACCTTCCTGGGTTAAGGCTCATGGTGATCTGCCATTTACCGTTTACCAGGGTCATGGGCTGTGGCATCCAGTCATTCATTTCCCCTTCAATGGCCACAGACCTGTATCTGTTTCCCATGGGATCAAAATAAAAGGTATATTCCTCCCTCACTGATTTGCGGGCTACCAGGCTGTATGGAACCCCATCTACCCAGACCTTTACCTCTGATAACTGTGGGACATTGAGATTGCGGGGCGTGATAAACAAAAGGGTTTTATCATCAGAAAGCCTGGCCCTTAACGAAGGATGCACCTCCACAGAATCGATGCCGGTCAGTGCAGAAGAATGAAAATAATCATTGAGCACAAGGGTGGTTTCACCGCTTTCCAGTTCAATAAAGCTTGCAAGGCCAAATACATGATCACCCTCCGGAAACAATACAGGTGGTCTCTGCGCACAGGAAAAGAAAAGCACGCTGCTTAAAATAAAAACAGCTTTGTATAAGGATGATTTGAGGTTTGCTGTCATGTTTTATGTTTTTTTTATTCCACTGCAGCAGTTCTAATTTTATTTAGTTCACAGCGCACTATCTGCCAGGCCTATTTTCAAATCCGTTGACTAAAGTCAACGGCAATAGATAATATAAAAAACTCCATAATCCGGCAGTATGTTTATCCCGAATCACGAATAAAGAATCATCCGCTGATCCTGATAAGATAAAAGTTCTTCTTGCCCCGCTGTGCAAGGATGTATTTATTGTTCAAAAGGCAGGATGCATCCACGGTAAAATCTTCACCCACCTTGTTTTTGTTAATGCTTATGCCCCCTTCTTTCAGTGCCCTGCGAGCTTCTCCTTTTGATTTAAGCACCTGCAGGTCTCCCCCCAGCAGATCAACGATATTGATCCCGGAATGGATCTGCTGAGCATCAATATCAAACATGGGAACCCCGTCAAACACGTCCAGCAAAACATTCTCGGGTAGATTTTTCAGGGTCTCGGTGGTTCCCTTTCCAAACAGGATCTCAGAAGCCTCCACGGCCATTTCGTAATCTTTCTCGCTGTGCACCCTGATGGTAATGTCTTTGGCAAGAGCCTTCTGCAGTTTTCTAACATGCGGCTGCTGCAGATGCTCTTCTACCAGTGCATCAATTTCATTTTTTGAAAGCAGGGTAAATATCCGGATATACTTTTCGGCATCGGCATCGCTGCAGTTGAGCCAGAACTGGTAGAACTGATAGGGAGAGGTGTAGCGCGGATCGAGCCAGATATTTCCTTTTTCGGTTTTTCCAAACTTGCCTCCGTCGGCTTTGGTGATGAGCGGACAGGTGAGAGCAAACGCCTCACCTCCCGTTTTTCTCCTGATAAGCTCGGTACCCGTGGTAATGTTGCCCCACTGATCGGAGCCCCCCATTTGCAGCTTGCAGTTTTTTTCCTGGTAAAGGAACAGAAAGTCGTAACCCTGCACCAGCTGGTAGGTGAATTCGGTAAACGAGAGCCCTTCTCGTGCTTCTCCGCTGATGCGTTTTTTTACAGAATCTTTGGCCATCATGTAATTAACGGTAATGTGTTTGCCGATCTCACGCAAAAAGCCCAGGAAACTGAAATCTCTCATCCAGTCGTAATTATTTACTATTTCTGCTTTGTTTTCACCGGTTTCAAAATCAAGGAACTTTTTGAGTTGCGCTTTAATGGCTTCCACATTGTGGTTGAGATCATCTTCCGAAAGCATATTGCGTTCCTGGCTTTTACCACTGGGATCGCCGATCATACCGGTTGCCCCGCCTACCAGTGCCAGGGGCTTATGCCCTGCCCGCTGCAGGTGCTTGAGCATCATGATGGATACCAGGTGCCCGATGTGCAGGGAGTCGGCCGTAGGGTCAATACCCACGTAGGCAGTGGTCATCTCTTTCTGCAATTGTTCTTCCGTTCCGGGCATCATGTCATGGATCATGCCCCGCCATTTCAGTTCTTCAACAAAGTTCATGTAATCGTGTTTAGATTAAATTTGCCAATAAATTCTGTTATGCCAATGCATTGCATTCATAAACAGGCAGCAAAATTACACACTATAGAGAAAAATTACGCATTTTTTACGTTTTATTTTAGATGCCCGTAATAATAAAAAACATTAGGTTTGCACTATGATACTACTAACAGGCGGAACAGGACTTGTGGGCTCACACTTGCTTTATGAGCTTACTGCTTCGGGTCAAAAGGTGCGCGCCCTGAGGCGCAAGAGCAGCAACCCTGATATAGCAGAAAAGATATTTCAGTGGTACAATCCTGACGGATGGAGCAGGCAACTTGAGCTGATCGAGTGGTTTGACGGTGATATTTCCGATATTTTCAGCCTGCGCGAAGCATTGGAGGATGTAAAACACGTTTACCACTGCGCGGCGGTGGTTTCGTTCGTGCCATCGGAGCGCCCCCAGATGCTGAAGATCAACATCGAGGGTACTGCCAACCTGGTGAATGCCTGTTTGCTGGAAAACGTGGAAAAGTTCTGCCATTGCAGCAGCATTGCTGCCGTGGGGCGACCCGACAAGGGCACATGGGTAGATGAGTCGCTGATCTGGAAAACCTCCCGGAAAAACTCCTACTACTCCATCAGCAAGTTTGGTGCAGAGCGCGAGGTATGGAGGGGATCGGAAGAAGGGCTGGATGTGGTGATCGTAAATCCATCGGTGATCATTGGCCCTGGCGACCCCAACCGTTCCAGTGCACGGCTGTTCACAACGGTTAAAGAGGGGCTGCGATTTTACAGCAGTGGTGCCACAGGTTTTGTGGATGCACGCGATGTGGCAACTGCCATGAAACTGCTTATGGAAAAGGACATTGTAAATGAACGGTTTATCCTCAACAGCGAAAACCTTTCCTATCGCAACCTGTTTGAGATCATTGCCAGACATGCAGGAGTTAAACCTCCGTTTTTTAAAGCCGGCAAAGTGCTCAGTGAAATAGCCTGGCGGCTGGAAAAGGCAAGGAGCCTGGTTACCGGCTCCAACCCGCTTATTACAAGGGAGACGGCACGCAGCGCCAACAGCAATTACGAATTCTCCAACGAGAAGATCAAAAATGAACTGGACTTTACGTTCAGAAGCATTGATGATGCTGCCATGAATACGGCCGGATTTTTCAACAACTTCTCCATCTGAAAACATTATTGCCCGGTAAATTAAAAATAACAGACCATTTGTAACATGAGATTGGCTTCGCCGAGCTTATGGTTCTTTACTCCACTTTGTTACGTTCAGGATGACAGGTACTTACGCAGGTGGAGTTTTTTTGCGTATGATCCGCTGGGATATCATGTATAAAACGAGCAGGATCATGAGAAAAACAGCAAGTCTGCCCAGGAAGTCCCCATTTCTCACATAAAAAGTAAGCTTGTCATTTTTGTGGATCTGCTGTTTGATAACATCGGGCTCCCACCATCCGGTTTCCTTATACACATTCCCCTTTGGATCAATAAAGCCTGAGATGCCTGTTTTTGCAGCCCTGGCGATACTTCTCCGGGTTTCTATGGCGCGCAACCTGGCATACTGGTTGTGCTGGCGATATCCCGGAGTATCGCGCCACCAGCCATCATTGGTGATGATGAAAATAAGCTGAGCCCCTCTTTTGACATACTCATTGAGGTATTCCCCGTAAATGGATTCGTAGCAGATAACAGGAGCCACCCTGGTGCCATCGGAGCCCGTGAACACCCCTCTGTACTCCTGAACGCCCATACTTCCGGCAGTTCCGCCAAAATGCTCAACTATCCTGCCCACTGGGCGAAGGTACTCAGCAAAGGGCATTCTTTCAATCCCGGGTACCAGTTTGGATTTGAAATAGGTATCGGTGTTCCCTTCCGAATCAACAAACAATGCGGCATTGTAAGCATCGTACCAT
>SLIL01000429.1 GCA_007135645.1 Bacteroidales bacterium | reverse complement strand
TTTTCTTCGGTGGTGGTAATTCCTATGGTTACGTTGGTTTTTTCCAGTAAGGCATCGCTCATTTGTGAAGCAAGGGTACGTTTCCAGATAAGCTCGTATAAACGTTGCTCAGAAGCATCGGATCCTGCCTGTTCCACGTTCATGTAAGTGGGGCGGATTGCTTCGTGCGCTTCCTGGGCACCCTTTGATTTGGTGGCGTATTTTCTGGTTTTCAGGTATTCCTTACCAAAATTCTTTTCAATAACCTCTTTGGCCAAACCAATGGCAGTGTCAGAAAGGTTTACCGAGTCGGTCCTCATGTAAGTGATCTTTCCGGACTCGTAAAGTTTCTGGGCAACCATCATGGTGCGCGAAACCGAGAATCCCAGCTTACGGCTTGCCTCCTGCTGAAGAGTGGATGTAGTAAAAGGGGCTGCGGGCGATTTTTTCGCCGGTTTGGTTTCGATGTTTTCAACAAAGAACTCTGCTCCTTTGCACTTTTCGAGAAATGCGAGGGCTTCTTCTTTGGTTTTAAAACGCTGGGGCAGATCGGCTTTGATCATGGCCGGGCTCCCCTGGTGCATCACATGAAAAAGCCCGGTTACCTTATATGATCCTGTTGACTTAAACGCCTGTATCTCTTTCTCGCGCTCCACGATCAGCCTCACAGCAACCGACTGCACTCTGCCTGCAGAGAGGGAAGGCTTCACTTTTTTCCACAACAAGGGCGACAATTCAAATCCCACCAGCCTGTCCAGTACCCTTCGGGCCTGCTGGGCATCAACCAGGTTATTATCTATACTACGCGGCTTCTCAATGGCTTTTTGAATGGCAGATTTAGTGATCTCATGAAAAACAATCCTTTTGCATTTTTTCTGATCCAGCTTCAGGCTCTCGGCAAGGTGCCAGCTAATGGCTTCTCCTTCCCGGTCTTCATCAGTGGCCAGCCATACTACTTCAGCTTCCTTGGAAAGCTTCTTCAATTCAGTGATCACATTTTTCTTATCAGCAGATATCTCGTAGATGGGGGCAAAATTATTGTCAATATCAACTCCCAGCTTTGTCTTTGACAGATCTCTTACATGTCCGAAACTGGATTTTACAAGGAAATCCTTTCCAAGAAATCCTTCAATTGTTTTGGCTTTTGCCGGTGACTCTACAATGACGAGGTTTTTAACCATAACTAAAATTTTTTCTCGTTTTTAAGCTTGCAAAACTACTCAATAAATTTTAAAACACTTCATTTCTGTTTTCTGTTCAAAATTTGTAAACCCATGCCATTGTCAAAAAATCAATTATCCCTGAAAATTTAAGTAATTTTGCAGGCTAATACCTCAATGAAAATGTAACTAAATGATCATCAGAAGTTGAACCCAGCCATCACCAAAATTTGTACACACACGAGGATGATCATAATGCGCAGTATGGTAAAACATGCATTCAGCGAATTGTTGGCGAGCTCCATCTGACCTATTTATTTAATTAAAGATGCAAAAGAAAATCTATATAGAAACCTATGGCTGCCAGATGAACTTTTCTGACAGCGAAATCGTAGCATCCATTATTACTGAAAACGATTATGCAACCACCGATAAAGCAGAGGATGCCGATGTGATATTCCTTAATACCTGCTCCATCCGGGAAAATGCAGAGCAAAAAGTTTTAAACAGGCTCAAACAGTTGCAGTATTTGCGCAAGCACCGCCCCGGGATGATCCTTGGAGTGCTGGGCTGCATGGCCGAGCGCATGAAAACCTCCCTGCTGGAAGAAGAACGCATGGGGATGCGGGTAGACATGGTTGCAGGGCCTGATTCCTACCGCGACCTGCCCCGTTTGCTCAACGATGTGGAGAGCGGCCACCAGGCAGTAAATGTGATCCTTTCATCCGAAGAAACCTACGCCGATATTACACCGGTGCGATATGCAAGCAATGGGGTTTCGGCATTTATCTCCATTATGCGAGGCTGTGAAAACTTCTGCTCCTACTGCGTGGTGCCCTTTACCCGTGGCAAAGAGCGAAGCCGTGATCCTGAGAGCATTCTGGAGGAAGCCCTTGAACTATTTAATATGGGGTTTCGTGAGGTGACCCTGCTGGGCCAGAACGTGAACTCATATAGCTGGACCAATGCTTCCGCCGGCAAAGAATGGAATTTCCCCATGTTAATGGAGGCTGTTGCCAGGGTTAATCCGTTGCTGAGGATCCGCTTTGCCACATCGCATCCCAAGGATATGTCGGATGAGTTACTGGAAGTGATCGCGGCAAATGAAAATATTTGCAGGGCCATTCATCTCCCTGCTCAATCGGGAAGCTCTGCAGTATTGAAAAGGATGAACAGAAAGTATAACCGGGAAGATTATCTCGGCCGGATTGAGGCCATCCGCCGGATCATTCCCCAGTGCGCTGTTTCTACCGACCTGATAGCCGGTTTCTGTGGCGAAACAGACCAGGACCATGCTGATACCCTCAGCCTGATGAAAGAAGTGGGATTTGACTTTGCTTTTATGTTTAAATATTCGGAGAGGCCCGATACCCTGGCAGCAAAAAAACTCAAAGATGATGTTCCTGATGAAGTGAAATCCACCAGGTTGCAGCAGATCATCGAATTACAGAACAAGCTGTCATTGGAAAGCAACCGTGCCGATGTGGGAAAGATCTTCGAAGTACTTGTGGAGGGCCGCTCCCGGAAATCAGCGAAAATGGTTTCGGGCAGAAACAGCCAGAACAAGGTGGTGGTATTTCCTGATAAGGATTATAAACCAGGTGACTATATTAAAGTAAAGATCCTGGAGTGCACCTCTGCCACACTCAAGGGCGAAACGGCTGAATAGATCATTTGTCTTCATTATGTTGCCCGGTCAGAATGGCTTCTGCGATGACCAGGTCGGCAGGGGTAGTGATCTTTATGTTTTCCCTGTTACCTTCCGAAAGATAAATCCTTGCGCCCGTCTTTTCAAGCACCGAAGCTTCATCGGTAAAAGACTCATCATAAGGCATTTTGAAAGCTTCCTTAATATCAGAAGCCCTGAAACACTGTGGGGTTTGCACCAGTCTCAATGAATCCCTGTCAATGGGTTTGTTAAAAGCATTTTCAATCACCCTTACGGATTCACTCACTGGCAATACGGGTATGGCGTTCCCCAGCTTTTCGGCTGCTTTGTAAGCTTGTAAAATGGTGTTTTCACTTACAAGGGGCCTCACTCCATCGTGAATACCCACAATTGCCCTTTCGGGGATAAGCCGCAGCCCGTTTTTTACTGAATGGAACCTGGTGGGCCCTCCTTCGGCCAGCTTTATGGGGAGATGAAACTGATGCTCGCTGCAAAGGGATTCCCAAAGGCTGATCTGCAATGCGGGAAGCACCAGCACAATGTTTTCCGGGGGAATGAGCCGGGAAAAAACTTCTATGGTGTGCATGAGCACCGGCCTGCCCTGAAGCAGAAGAAATTGCTTGGGCAGGGGGGTGTTCATCCGTACCCCCTTGCCACCGGCAGTTATAATTGCATATCGGGGAAACATACCTTAAAGGATCAGCATGGCATCTCCATAGGTGAAAAACTTGTATTTTTCCTTTACAGCAACCTTATAGGCCTTCATGAGAAAATCAAACCCTGCAAATGCAGAAACCATCATCATCAGGGTAGACTGGGGAAGATGAAAGTTTGAGACCATGGTATTGGCCACACTAAAATCAAAGGGAGGATAGATAAATTTGTTGGTCCATCCTTCAAACGGTTTCAACTGACCATAAATGCTCACCGAAGATTCCAGTGCACGCATGGTGGTAGTTCCCACGGCGCAGATTCTTTTCTTCTCTTCCCTGGCGTGGTTCACTATTTTTGCAGTAGCCTCTTCTATCATAAACTGCTCTGAGTCCATTTTGTGCTTGCTCAGATCCTCCACATCCACGCTTCTGAAGTTGCCAAGGCCGGCGTGCAGGGTTATCTCTGCAAAGGAAACTCCTTTAAGTTCAAGCCTTTTTATCAGTTCGCGGCTGAAATGCATCCCGGCAGTGGGAGCAGCCACAGCACCTTCTCTTTTTGCAAAAACGGTCTGATACCTTTCCTTATCCTCGGGTGTTACGGGTCTTTTAATGAGTTTGGGCAGCGGGGTTTCGCCCAGGGACTCCACGGTTTTCTTAAACTCATCATAGGTGCCGTCGAATAAAAACCTTAGGGTACGGCCCCTTGAGGTGGTGTTGTCAATAACTTCAGCTACCAGGTTGTCGTCTTCTCCAAAATAGAGTTTGTTGCCAATCCTGATCTTTCGGGCAGGGTCTACCAATACATCCCACAGGCGCGCCTCTCTGTTGAGTTCCCTGAGAAGAAAAACCTCAATTTTGGCACCGGTCTTCTCTTTTGTTCCATACAATCTGGCCGGAAAAACCTTGGTGTTGTTGGTGATCATAACATCCCCATCATCAAAATAACTGAGAATGTCCTTAAATACTTTATGTTCAATTTCTCCGGTATTGCGATGCAATACCATCAGGCGGGATTCGTCACGGTTTTCAGGCGGGGTTTCTGCAACCAGCTCCGCAGGGAGGTTAAATTTAAAATCAGATAGCTTCATTTTTTTTCTGTTAATTGAAAGGTGTGCAAAGATAATACAACCAAGAGGCCATGTCAATAGTTTTTTGACAATAAATTAAAGAAAGTCAGAGGATTTTGTTCAAAATATTTATAAAGGTGCCTTAATTTTTTCACTGATCTGCTCCATGGACATGGCCTGATCAACTGAAAACTGCCCTATTCGGGTTCTTCGCAGTGCTTTAAGATATGCTCCTGATTGTAAGGCTTCTCCAAAATCTCTTGCCAAAGCCCGTATGTAGGTCCCCTTACTGCATACTACCCTGAAATCCACATCAGGCAATTCAAATCGTGTTATCGTGAACTCACTGATCTCCACTTCGTTGGCTTTCAACACCATGTCTGATCCCTCCCTGGCATGCGAGTAGGCCCGTTTTCCTTCAATTTTTTTTGCTGAAAACAAGGGCGGCACCTGCTGGATCTTCCCGGTGAATTGCCTGGTAACTTCACTGGTCATTCCCCCGGTGATATGATCTGTAGGGAATTGCCTGTCTGGCTGGGTTTCAAGATCAGATGAAGGAGTGGTGGCACCAAGAAAAAATGTCCCGGTATATTCTTTTTCCAGGGATTGAAAGGAATCAATGCTTCTGGTCATTTTTCCAGTACAAATGATCAATAATCCAGTGGCCAGCGGGTCAAGGGTTCCGGCATGTCCAACTTTTATTTTCTTAAGCCCCAGGCGGTGCTTCAACATGGCCTTGATACGGTTTACCGCGTCAAAGGAGGTCCAGTGCAGGGGTTTGTCGATAAGCAATACCTTTCCTGATGCAAACTCTTCTGCAAGCGTGGGGGTCTCAGACATTTCAGTGATGTTTTACCTTGATAAAAGAAATCAATGGATAATAGTTCTGCTAATTTTTAAAGGAGCCCGGCCAGGATCGCGATGATTCCTACTACCACACAGTAAATGGAGAAATAAACCAGTTTTCCGCGTTTTACAATTTTGAGCATCCAGCTGCATGCAAACAGACCTGCAATAAAAGCTGTAACCGCACCAATAACCAGTGAAGAAGTGCTTATTGCTGAGGGTTCCACTGCTTTATAGAGGTCAAGGATTTCCAGGAATGTTGCTCCGAAAATGGGAATGAGAACCATGAGAAAAGAAAAGCGAGTAGCTTTTTCACGGTCAATGCCCAGGTAAAGGGCGGTACTGATGGTGGCCCCGCTACGGCTGATACCTGGCAAAATGGCAAAGGTCTGGGCAATACCAATGATAAGCGCACTTTTTAAATCAACACTTTTCTTTTTGTTGGGAGCATAGCCGGTAAGGAAAAGCAGGGTGGCCGTGATCAGCAACATGGCACCCACCAGCACAATCTTTCCTTCAAATAATACCTCTAAGTTGTCTTTGAACAAAAGACCGACAACTCCCACCGGCACTGCAGAAACAAGGAGCAACAGGATGAATTTGGTTTCATCATTCCATTGAAACTTAAACAGGTTTACGATCAGCTGTAAAATATCATGACGAAAAACCACCAGCACACTCAGAAAAGTAGCCCCGTGCACGATGATTGAAAAAGTAAGGTTTTCTTCTTCAAGGCCAAATAAAGCAGACCCCAGCTCGAGATGCCCGCTGCTGCTTACCGGCAAGAATTCCGTTAACCCCTGCAGTAATCCTAAAATCAACGCTTCAAACCATTCCATTTATTACGTTTTTATGATTTTCTAATAGTATTTTGGTGGCACATTTTCAGAAAAAAGTGCCACTTCTTATCAGGCATTTACCCGTAATTTATGATTGCTTTTTACTTTTCAGGATAGAATAGATCTGTATGGCATAACCCAGCAAAACCAGGAAAGGCGCCAGGGTCATCCTTCTGAAACTAAACAGGTCATAGCTGAACACATTGGGGTCGTCGCTACCACCACCAATCATGAGTATAAAACCAAGAGCGGTAACAAGCAAACCAAAAATGAGTATCTGATATTTTTGCCTGTCGAACAGGAAGTCGGTTTGAGGTTTCTTTTCTGCGGGTTTTTTCTTCTCGGCAGCTTTTGGCCTGGACGGTTCAGCTTTGGGAGACGGCTGATTAACTTTCTTTTTCTCCATGGGAATGAGTTACTATTTTAGTATAAATACAAATTATCGGTTTTAATACGGAGGTACTTTTTTACAGCAAACCAGGTGGAAATCCAGCTGATCACGATGCCAAGGATAATCACCAGCACGAATAATGAAAAAAGCATTTGAATATCCTGAAAATCGATGAGTTCGGGTACCGACTGCTGCGCTCCGTATAGGGATGCCAGCAATAGCGAAATGGCGATTACAGCACCGATCATGCCCTGCAGCACTCCTTTGATTACAAAAGGTTTGCGGATGAACGACTGTGTTGCACCAATGAGTTGCATGCTCTTGATGAGAAATCTTTTGGAAAACACACTCAGCCTGATGGTATTGTTGATGAGGGTAAAAGCAATCACCAGCAGCAACACGCTGAACAGCAGCAGGGCAAAACCAATTTTCCGTACATTTTCATTGACAATGTTCACCAGGTTTTTCTGGTAGTCCACCTCCTTTACAATCCTGCTTTGCAATACCGTACGCTCAAATACTTCAAGGCTGTCGGGATTGGCCCAGGCTGCATTGAGCCTTACTTCAATGGAAGGAAACAACGGGTTGTAACCCAGAAATTCAACAAAATCCTCGCCCAGTTCTGCAATCAACTCTTCGGCTGCTTTCTCACTGGAAATGAATTCGGTAGATTTTACCGCATCGAAAGCATCCAGCGATTTTTGCAGATGATTGATGTCTGCCATACGTGCATTGTCCATCAGGATGATGGAAAACCCGATGTTCTCTTTGATATGTTCGGAAAGCTTGTGGGTATGCATGATGATAATGCCCAAAAGACCAAGGACATAAAGCACCATGGTAATGCTTACTACTGTTGAAATATAGGAAGTCTTCAGACGCCTCCCGATGATGATTTCTTCCTGTCGTGCCATTTAGAAAAAATGAAATGCAAAGCTAATAAATTTTTACCACTCAAAATGAGGTTATCATATTGAGTTTGATGGTGAAATTGTCGCGATTTTGAGGGAAGGCATAGGGGCCATACCTGTATAATATTTCTATGCCCGGACTCATACCAAAGACCACCCTGCGCACCCAGTGTTGGGGAAAAATCTTATTGATGGCAATCCCCGACTCAAAAAACCCCTTGCTCCAGTCGCGTCCCGGCATAAAAAGGTGGTTTTGTGGTGCATCAAAGAACCCCAGCCCTGCATTGGTAATGATAACAAGTTCAGGCTCGTAGCGGGGCCTTCTGAACAGCAGATTCTCAAAATTGTGCTGAAAAAACACCGATACATATCTGTTTGCTGCGAACTCATTCATGGCCATGGTGCCAAAACTGAATGGTGAGGCCAGGTAAAACTCACGGTTTCCTGCTTTTGCCGAAAACAGCAATGGCCATGGAAGCTCTGCCTGGTCGGTCCATCCTCCCTCCACAACCCAGTTCTGTCTTCCCAGCAGGGGAACAGAATAGCTGATGTCTGCCCGTGCTTCCAGCCTCAGATAGTCCAGCTCTCCCCTGTCGATGTTGTCAAAACCCCTGGTAAGGTTCAAATAAA
>SLIL01000432.1 GCA_007135645.1 Bacteroidales bacterium | reverse complement strand
TGAATGTAACAAAACAGGCATTGAATTTTTTCAGCGAAGAGACCGCAGTTTTGTCGGGAAAGATGCGAAGCCTTGATCTTTTGCTACTTTTTGATCAAGCAAAAAGTAGAAGATAGTTAAATAATGCAGAATGATTGATTGTATTTTTGTCATTAACGCATTCTACGATGCCCGCGCGAAGTGTGGGATCTCTTAATAGCAGGTACTTAAGTTCTGGTATGAGGGAGAAATCTCGTAAATTTTACCGGACAACAATGAAAGAAATTCTAATGCATGACAGAATCACCTTAATAGTTTGTGGCAATCAAGGGATTTGATCATGGTGTCCATTACCATATCGGCAATTTTTCCGCTTCCATACATACGCGATACCAGCCAGCGTGCAGGTCTGTTCAGAAAATCGGTACTCATTAGTATTGCATGTGTACGGCTTCTTACCCCGCTTTTAAAATTGTTTGCACGGCGACGTGATATGGAAGGCCAGTTACTTTGATTTTGGAATACGGGCATTTTGGCTTCTCCGGCTTTAGTAAATAAGGGAATAATGGGGAGTTGTTTGCCATGGGCCAATTTATCCTTCTGACTATCAGGCACGTTGGCATAGCCGTTCTTGAAAATAGGATTATCTGTATCTCTGGGCACGGTAAAATATTTCCTCAGAAACTGTTCGCAATTTCTTCGCCCGAGGAAGAAGTCATGGATCCTGAAATCTTTACTTACAAAACCTCCGAAACCGCCCAGCGATCCACATGCAATGGCAAATTTTCCTTCAATCCTTTCATCCTTATCCGTATAGCGAACCGGTGCAATAAGAAACTGTCCTGCCTGTCTTTCGTTTAGGGCTTCGGCAAGGGTAGAGGGCTTTATTCGGGCCTGGTTCATAAGTGCGCCAAGGGTTTTGCCCATTACACTGGTAAGCTTCAGGGGGTCTTTGGGCTCTTTGCTGTTTTCTTTATCCTCGCAATCATGAACCGGATCGGGCTCACTGGGGAAAGGGTCTACCATCAGGACGGTACTTCTGAAGGTTTCAAATTTCTCCTTTTCCGCTTTGCTTTTCTGGCCCGATACCTTATCCAGTTCACTTCTTACTTTCTCAAAGGGTTCGTTGTTGATCATCCCGCCATCCACAAAGGTATGCTCCGGATCAAGGTTAAACGGGTTTTTCCCTTTTCCGGCAATCTCTTCAAACCAGGGATGCTCGTTGATAAATTCCTTTTTCCGGCTAAACCGCCGTGCACTCAATCCCACGGGAAATGCACCGGTAGCCATAGCGGCTTCGGCGGCCAGCCGGGCATTGATATTATTTTCAAAGTTTAGAGGCATCCATCCCTTATCTCCGGGTTCAACATCTGTTTTTGCCATTCTGAAACAGGCAAAATCACTGTGTGTATCAATTATAAAACGGCTTAAATCTTGGGAGTTGGAAAGGAAGTTAACACTGTACGTCATGCCATCCAGGTTGGATAGCGTGGTGAAAACTTTGAGGTCTTCAGAAAAGTAGGCACGAGATAGCTGGGGACCAGGACCTGGAATAACCACCCGTGTAGCCACTTCATCAATAAACAGGGAGTTGAGTAACGATCTTAACCCGTATTTTTTAAGATCAGAATCAGACAACATTACATCCAGCATATTATCAGAAGTAAGATCCACCCATGTGTGGTAGAGTTTGTTGCCCGGAATGGGATCCCACAGATTCTGTGAAGGGTTTTTAACATGGTTTATGGCCCGGCCAATGGATGCAGCCGTAATAATACCGGTCATTCCCCCTGCTGATGCACCTCCAATAACAGGGATCACCACATTGTGTACAGGAGCATTTTTATCCCCTGCATCTTTTCGTTTTTGCCATTCATCAAGTGCTTCGATAAGATAATCGATCACGCCGGCAGTATAAGCTCCGGCAGATATGGCTCCGGCCATGCACAGGCCCAGGTAAAAGGTGTTTTCTTTTGTTGTCATAATTATGGATTGTTTAATGAATGATAGGATCCTGAGGTTAAACTAAGCTCTGGATCAAAATAGTAAATGGAATTGCAAAAGCAACAACCTGGGTGCCTTTACGGATGGGGAGGGAAAAAATTAAAATAAATGCATTATAAATTTAGTGATAAATAATGAAAAAACAATCCGATATATTTTATTCTGATCAAATTTTCCTCTGGATACCTAAAATATTTTTAAGCAAATTAAAAAAGTTGGGCATTGGCAAAAGATTACTGCCAATTGATCCCGGTAAGGGTAAGCTCTTTCTTTATTTTTCCGATGATATCTCCGATGGGTTGATAAACAGATCTCATTCGTCCAATGGCCTGTGTTTGTTTCCACATTCTTTCCCACATATTTTTTCCAATATAAGAAAGGGGCAGGGTAACAAGGTAAACGGCGCTCCAGGTTAGCGAGCCGGAAATGAGCAAAAATATCAATGCCTGCAAAATATGGAAAATGGGAAACAGAAAAATGGTAAGTACAAAAGCGACTGAGGATTTAAAGTGCGGGTCTTTGAACTTCTTTCCAATGGTATGCCGGATCCAGGAAGGAATGGCATTTTGAATAAAGCAATAAAGGTATAAAGGTGAGGTGAGAAAAAGAAACATCATCCTGAAAAACAACGAAAAAGTGTTCTTTGCCTTTTTAAGCAGTTTAAGATCATCGATCCCGGTTTTTACCTGGCTCAGAATCTTTTCCAGAGACTGGGTGAGTCCTTGAAGATCAATCAAAAATTCCGGATCATTTTGCTCTTTTTCACCCATGAGGTCAATGACCTGTTGTTGTGCAAGGAAAATATCGTTTTCTGTGCCCTTGTTTTTTGCATTAAGGGTTTCATAAAGCAAAACGATGGTTTCGGTACAGCGATAATATTCACCATCCTCAATATGAAGCATCTGTTTTTTCAATTCCGATTCCAGCCTTTTGATCAATCCGTT
Source organism: Bacteroidales bacterium (assembly GCA_007135645.1). Taxonomy (GTDB): domain Bacteria; phylum Bacteroidota; class Bacteroidia; order Bacteroidales; family UBA7960; genus SKVR01. The sequence goes on along the minus strand of SLIL01000432.1, from coordinate 5,229 downwards.
ATAGGCTTTTGGCTGATTTTCCTGGTAAAGCTGATCAAAATCTGCCAGGGGGATAGGGTCACCAAACCTTATGTGCAGATTGCTGCCCGGGGCATGGTAGTCTGAGTAGTTAAGTCCTGTCGGGATGATGCTGATCTCCTTTTTATTGTCTGCAAATTCGTGCCGGTAATTAAAGGCGATACGGGCAATTCCTTTTTTCAGGGTGCGCAACTGCCTCTTTCCCTCATGGTTTCCCTCAGGCAGTATAGTGAGCGAAGTGTTTTTATCCAGTACATCAAAAGTTTCCCTGAACACTTTTTCATTGTTGGCAAGCTGATCGTAGCCGTCGCGGATACGGTAAACGGGCAGTATTTTAAGAAACCGCAATATGCGGGCAATGGTTTTATTGCCAAAGATATCAGCCCTGGCAAGGAACACCGGCTGCCATTTAAAGGATGTTAGCACGGCCAGTGCATCAATCAGAGCATTTTGATGGTTGGGGGCAAAGATCATTCGCTCCCTTAGGTTGATCCTTTCCTTTTGATGAAAAGAAACCCGGTAATACCGGTGAAAGCAAAAATCCACATAACTTTTCAGCAGCGCATACCCGGGCGATCTTTTTTCAATTGACATACCTTACCTGTTTGTTTTCTGTTTTTTGCCGAAGCCTGTTTACCCCTGGCTTGAGTTTTTGTGGGAAAAGGGTTGTGCCAGGGCTTGAGTCTCTTCTTTGGGCAGGGGTTTTTTCGACCAGAACCACGCCATGATCAATCCGGAAATGATATGCCAGATCCCCCACCAGGCTGCTATAAAAGCCATACCTCCCAATCCGTCGAATAAGCGTGGGTTGAATATCAGTACCAGTCCAAGCCCAGAGTTCTGGATCCCTGTTTCAATGGTGAGGCTGCGCCGGTCGGCCCTGGCTACTTTGCCCAGTGTACCAATGGAAAAACCGGTAAGCAGGGCCAGTCCGTTATGGGCCAGTACGATAAACATGATCAGGTGAATATAAGACTTGAAAAACTCAAAATTTCCGGCCAGCGCACCTACCACAAAAAGAAGAAAGATAACCATGGATACTTTTTTTATGGGCTCAATGATCCTGGCTGTGGTTTTGGGGAATTTTCTTGAAAACATGATCCCAAGAACAACCGGAAGGCCAAGCAGCAGCAGAACAGTACGCAAAATCTCAATAAAGTCGATGCGTATGGGGATAACCATGTTGGATGTTTCGGAATAGAGCTTTCCCCAGAAGGCAAAGTTGACCGGGGTCATAAAGACTGCCGCGATGGTTGCAAAAGCAGTAAGGCTAATGGAAAGTGCCATGTTGCCTTTGGCTACCGACGACATAAAGTTGGAGATATTGCCACCGGGACAGGCTGCCACCAGGATCATTCCCAAAGCAATACTGGGAGTGGGCTGGATGAAATAAACCAGCAAAAATGTGAGGGCCGGCAAAGCAAGAAACTGGCTGAAAATGCCCAGTACAAGAGATTTGGGCTCTTTCAATACCAGCTTAAAATCTTCGGGCCGGATCCCCAGCGCTACACCAAACATGATAAACGCAATGGTGATGTTCATGATCAGCAGTGACAAAGGGCTGAAATTCAGTTTAATCCAATCAAGTCTTTCAAGTCCGGTTTGCTGTTGGGTGTTCACTGCTGTTATCTTTCCTTCTTCGCTCTCAATGACCACCCTGCCTTTCTGGTAATGCCAGTCAGTGCCCTGTGCAATTCTGTCGGGCTTACCTGCAATCTGTTCTATGTTTGATGCCGCGGTTCCGATCCGCAGGTACCTTAACTGATTGGTTTTTTCATCTTCCGAATTGTTTTCCATGGTCTGCCACAAGGGCGACTGATCTGAGAGATGCTCTGCCAGGCGTATATCGGCTATTTTCCCTTCTTTTACTATAATACGACCGAGGTTGTCAAAATGATGACGCTCAACACTGAGCGCCTTTTGTGCAGGGCCAAGGGTTCTTTCTATGGATTCTTCATCCATTCCTGGTCTGAGGGTGCGCAGGTCTTCCCTGAAGGCTGATGCTTCGGATGGGAAGAATGTCACAAGAAGAGAAACTAAAACCAGAAAAACCAACCGCTTTTGCCACGTGGGCAAATGAAAAACTGAATTCTCCATCCGGATTTATTTTTGTTAATAAAGGTCGATAGCTTGTCGCAAAGTGATGCTCATTGCATTTTGCGAATTTACAAAATAAACTTTTCAGTTTTCCATCTGATGGGATTGTCCGTTACCGTACATTTTGTATTCGTAACCGTACAAATAAATGGTTGGTTTGTGTGAAAAGATGTTTTGTGGTTCTTGTAACATGCAGAAATATAGTGCATTGCGATTTTTGGCACATCTTTAGCTTACTAAGAAGTAACAGAGCATAATTTTAACTAAAGTAACCACATAAAACTTACAGATATGAAAACAAAAATCTTAACCATCGCCGCAATTTTCGCAATGAGCATCGGTACTCTTGCTGCAGACAACTACAGGTCTTTTAAAGTGGCTGACAGACTTGGCCGCAACATGGAGATCTTTGTAAAGATTGAAAATATCCAGGAAACATTCGGATTTGACACCCGCGAGGTTTTTTGCCAGATCAGAAACAACGAAAACCACCAGATGATTGACATTACTCCTTTTGTTAAGCAGGAGCGTGAAGTAGAAGAAGATCTTCCGGTATACATTGCCAGATAACCACAAAACCAAGTTTCAGTTACCACAATTAATAACCCATAGCCCTCTTCATAGTAAATTTTTCTCTTCGTGTTGTTTTGGTTTAACCGGGCTTTTTCAGAAGAAGCCCGGTTTTTTATACATCAGGGTATAAAGATTTTAAATCCCCCATGGATTCCTTCCCGGAGATAAACGATATATATGCCCGGAGTGATATGTCTCAATCCAACACGGGCATCACCGGTAAATGTTTCCGACATCAGCGTGCGCCCGGTAAGGTCTGTCAGGGCAACACCATAGCTTGTTGATTGATGATATTTGCCAGCCTTAATAACCAGTTGCCTGCTATTGGGATCGAAATATACATGTGTATCTCCGGCAATTTCTTCTACCGATGCTTCGGGGCTTACCATGATCGAAAGTTCCCATGTTTCACTTTCCCTGAAGCCATTGCTCACGGATAAAGGAACTGCAATTGTTCCGTTGAAATCTTCCTGGGGAATGATCGTGTAATCTCCTTCGATACTATAATTTTCACCGGATTGAAGCGTAAGGGTAAAATCATCAGGATAGCTGAAGAATGCATCTTCCACGGTTATAAATACATATTCAAACTCCAGTGCACTGCCTGGTGCAATGTGCAGTTCTTCCTGACCTGTGATAACAGGTTCAGGCACTGCATGTACAATGAACTCCACATCCTGGTCCAGCTGGGTATTTTCATCCTCCAGGCTCAGGCTGATTATTTCATTTCCCGTCCAGAAGGGATCGGTATTGGTTATGGTTAATTTATGGGGTGTGGTTAATTCAATCATAAGGTTTTCATTCCCTTCCCAGCTGATCATTATCTCATCCTCCAGCTCCCACGAAGTGTACTGGTTAAGATCAAGCTGCAACTGCTGGTGCTGGTAAAAATCAAAAGCTTCCGGCAGATAAAAATGGTAGGAGAGCTCCATTACAATACTGAAAACACTGAAATCGTCAAAGTAAAATCCTTCCTTGTTTATGAAAGCATCGCTCACCAGCCTGAAACGCAACCATACTTCCTCTTCGCCTGCAAGCATTGATAAATCCACTTCCTCCTTAATCCATTGCAGCTGAGTGCCATGATACAGAGGCTGGCCGGTATCCTGATTGTTATTGCCTATGGCGGTGTGGTTTCCTTCCAGGGGGATCCAGGTTTGCTGATTGTCAATTGAGTACATAAATTGTACATAATCCCAGTTGGTTTCAATATCATAGCGCATATAAAACTCGGCCCACACCAGGCTTGATTGTGAAAGATCAAGGGGGTCAGAAAGCGTTATATGGGTATGGGCATTGTTGGAGTAGTTTTGCCCCGGACTGTCGGCAATGGAGCCGGGAGCCGAATAATAATGCTGGTTGCTGGTGCCCCAGGAGGTGGTATTCCAGTTGTCCAGATTATCGCAGGGGTCTGCAAACAGCACTTCGGGCTGGCCGTAGAATTTGGTAATGGTATCATTCCAGGCAAATTGTCCGTTGTGAAGCGAAACCACATACATGATCTCTTCACCAGTGCTGATACTGGGGTGCAACTCAATAGAGAGAGCCCCGGTCTGGGTTTCAAGCACTTCCATGGCTGTAAATGCAACCGGTTCTCCAGCGGAGAGGATGTTGGCTGAAAGGGGCTCCAGGGAAACGGTAAAATCGGCAGGGGAAGACTGCCCCAGGTTCAGAATACGAAAGGGGACTTCTGCACTTCTTTCGGCAATGAAAGGCCCTGATAGATCTTCAATTTCGGCATAGGCAAGTGCCAGCCTGGCCAGGCTCAGGTTCATATGGGTATGCCCGGCACAGATCTCCTCAATGCGGTGCACGGCAGGCCAGAAGCCATCGCTGGGCTTTCCGGCCTCTGGGGTAAAAGCAAAGGTTTTGTCTTTGGTGGTCTGCTCGCCATAGAACCAGTCGTCAGAAACTCCATTGGCAAAGTAATTAAGCGTTTCGTAGCAGGTTCCATAGATGTACCCGTTTTCACGGGTCATCACTTTTGCATATTCAATAAAAATATCGCCATCGGGGGTCAGCTGATCATTGTATCCCCAAGGGTAGATCAACAGGTCGCTGAAGGTATGGTTGTTCAAGGCAAGGATGAAGTTGTATTCTTCGGCAAATTCTTTCTGGAGCTGTGTTTCGGGCTCTGAAAAAGGGCCAGTACCCCGGTAGGTCTGGGCCGATGGATTGGGCGAAGAGCCGCTATTATCGTACCCCCACATATAGCCAAAGTTGCGGTTCAGATCAACACCTATGCTTCCGTTGGAGTTTACGCGCATATTTTTCCTGTGCATGGATCCCCCATTGGGGTGCGTGGTTTCACAGTAAATATATCCGTCAGGGTTTACACAAGGAACAAAATACATTTCGGTATGATCCACCAGATATTGTATTTCGGGATCGGTCTCATAATTTTCCAGTATGTACCACATCTGGAAAAGCATCTGTTGCATGGAGGCCGGTTCGCGGGCATGGGTGAGGGCCGTGTACAACACCCTGGGCTTATCCTGTGTTACTTCGGGGTTGTTGGAGATGCGAACCCAGTAAACCGGA